>CAJEZV010000152.1 GCA_903995005.1 uncultured beta proteobacterium | reverse complement strand
ATTGATCATCCAAATTTAAGAAACATCAACCCCAATGAGATATTGGTTTCCTTGTCACGGGGGATGAATTTATCCACAAGAGAGAAGCTACAAACATTTACCTCTGAAGTTATTGTTTACCTTATTAAGGATGTAGTGGGCTCTAAGCTGACGCAGACTGAGTTAATGACAATGACAATGACAATGACCAAGCCCAAGATTAGAGCTTAGTCATCAAAGTTTTCGATACCCATAGGTAGGTAAAAAAAGAGTCTTCGCAATACTAGAGATTAAATTTCTAGGTTATCAATCAAGCGGGTATTGCCAAGCTTGGCTGCAGTGAGAATCACGAGTGGCTCACCAGCTTGCAGACTTTCATTAGAAGCAGGCGCTAAGTCACTTTGCTGACGAATAGCGATGTAATCTGGACTCCAGCCCCGACCAGCAAGAGAAGTGACGGCAGCTTTTTCAATCTCTGAGAGTGATGTTGTATCACGCACATTTAAATCGAGGACTCGTTGGCGCGCCTCTTTCAATATTTTCATCAATTCGGGTGCTTCTGCTCTCTCTTCAGTCGAGAGATAGCCATTGCGAGAGGAGAGGGCTAGGCCATCATCAGCACGAATAGTTTCACCAGGAATAATATCGACTGGTAAGGCAAACTGTTTTGCCATTCTCCGAATAATCATGAGTTGTTGGTAATCTTTTTTACCGAATACGGCAACCTTAGGCTGCACGCAAGAGAATAGTTTGAGTACTACCGTGCAAACCCCTTTGAAGAATCCGGGGCGGAATTCACCTTCGAGGATATCGCCTAATTGCTGGGGTGGGTCTACCCGATACTCTTGTGGCTGCGGGTAAAGATCACGCTCAGTAGGCGCAAAGAGGATGTAAACCCCTTCTTTTTCTAGCTTCTCTACGTCGGCCTGCATCGTACGTGGATAGCTATCAAAGTCTTCGTTCGGACCAAACTGCAAGCGGTTTACAAAGATGCTAGCAACGACTGGATCGCCATGTTGTCTTGCAAGACGCATGAGTGATAAATGACCCTCATGTAAGTTTCCCATTGTTGGCACAAATGAAGCGCGGTTCTGGCCGCGCAAATGGTCGCGCAACTCCTGAATATCGCTAATGATTTTCATGCAACAGGGGTGTAGGCAAGTCGGACGTAAATTGGCGCATAGGGCTCGGCTTGAGTGATCTCAATTAAAGCTTCACGCGAGAGTTCTAGCATGGCAATAAAGTTCACAATCACTACTGGAATGCCATTGCCAGACTTAATAGCTTCTTCGAACAATTCACCGAATTCAATGAAGCGCGTGCTTTGTAGGCGACGCAGAATGCGAGTCATAAAGTCACGAACAGAGAGTTCTTCACGTGTAATGGTGTGATGCTGATTGAGTTTGGCACGGTGAAGAACATCACGCCAAGCCATTTGTAAGTCATCTAAGTTGACTTCAGGCAAAGTGATGGCAACAGTAGTGTCTACAGAGCCATGTGCTACTTGGAAGTCACGACCTTGTTGTGGAATTTGATCAAG
>CAJEZV010000151.1 GCA_903995005.1 uncultured beta proteobacterium | reverse complement strand
AACCGCAAAAATGATACCTAGCTTGGTCAAAACTTTGCCATGAATTATTTTATAAGGTATTGAAAATACTCAAAATTATGTTTTTTGATTTTAATTTTTAGTATTTTTTGTGGTTTTTTGAGGATTGCTATCATTTTTATCACATATGACACTTTAATTGTGCCCTTAAATGAGTATATGCACATCACGCGTGGAAATTGCTTGCACACCCCCTTTTAACATAAGCGAGTGAAAAAGCGTCCTTCCTCTTCTAACCGCCAGTCGCATGCTGCAAAAGCCGCTGCTATGGCTGCTGAAAAAGCATCTCAGCATGCACGTGCTCGCGTCATTGACGTTGAGGCTACCGAGGTAGATCCCCAAACCGGCGACCCTGTAGACACTGCCACTGCAGCACAAAGGAGCAATGCTGCCGCTAGCGCTGGGGGGAGCAAGCTTTCTGCCGTCAAGCTCAAAGCGCTTGTTCAGCAGCTACGCCAATCCTTAGATCCCGCAGCAATGCAATGGGTTTTAGGCGCTGTGATGGCGATGGCCGTAGATGGCTATGCGCGCGCTGAGCAAAAACTGCAAGCCAAAGAAGCGGCGCTAGAGGCGGAGCGTGAACATGAAGCCGAGTTAGACGAGGCCTTTGCGCGCACGCGCGATGATGATCGCGTGCTCACCGCTGCCGAGCGTAAGGCCCTCAGGCAAGCGCACGAATCAGAGCCAGAAGACCAGCAAGCTGCCCCGACCCAGGCAGATTCTGGCGAGGGCTTGGATAACAATCATCTAGCGGCATCTAGGCTTGCTCAAGCTAAGGCGATGAAGGTGCTCATCAAGGTGCCGCCAACGCATCCTGAGGTGCCGCTTGATGTGCAAATTCTACTTGCCGACGTTGCCAATGCGCCGGTGACCGATGGCCTGAGCATGATGGAGCAAATGCGCATTAAGCTCTCCTCTTGGTTTAATAACGCTGCTGAATCAAATCAACTCTCCAAGCCGGAGATGAGTGCTGACGGTGCAGTGATGGTCGATGTTGGGCCAGACTCGATGATTTTCCAAGCGATTCGTGACGCTGCTAAAGAATATGAAACGCAAAAATTAGCGGGCAAAAATAGCCTGCTCGTCGGTGCAAATCAGATCAATCCTGATGAAGAAGCGGGCCCTGGCATTGATGCTACAAAATCTTTAGCTGGGGTGCAGTTTGAAAATGCGGCAGAAGGGAGCGCCAAAGATTTAGCGCAAGTAGCCACCTTACTGGGCAAGAGTGAAACACTTTTGGCCGAAGCAATGGACGCCACTAATTTGGCCTATGCTGCGCCACTGGGTGGTTTGGCTGGTGGCGGTGGCGGTGCAGGTGGTGCTGCGGCGGCCACCTCAGCGGGCGCAAGCTCTAGCGCTGCAAGCACTACAGTTGCGGCCAACAACGTCGTTGCTGGCGCGGCGATTGACGGTTACGTGCAAGGTGCTACGGTCAATTTGCAAGCCTATGTGCAAGATGCACAAGGGGCATGGTCCTGGGTCACTCAGGCTAGCACGCTGA
>CAJEZV010000150.1 GCA_903995005.1 uncultured beta proteobacterium | reverse complement strand
TGAGTCTCAGCTCACAAAAGACAAGATCCTCGAGATCTATATGAATCAAATTTTCTTGGGTCAAAGAGCTTATGGTTTTTCGAGTGCTGCGCAGATTTATTTTGGTAAAGAATTAAAAGATATCACTATTGCAGAATCTGCAATGTTGGCTGGCCTACCTAAGGCCCCATCGGCTTACAATCCGGTAACGAATTTCCGTCGCGCTAAGATTCGTCAAGAATATATTTTGCAGCGTATGCGCGATCTTGGTTATATCTCTTCAGAGAACTACCAAAAGGCCATGATTGAGGAGCTGCATATTCGTGGCCTTGGTAATGAATTTGCAGTACGTGCTGACTTTCCTGCAGAAATGGTACGCCAGTTATTGTTTGCTCAGTACGGTGAGGCCATCTACTCTCAGGGAATCGATGTCTACACTACGATCTTAAAAGCAGATCAAGATGCTGCCTATAAGGCTGTGCGTCGCGGTATTTTTGAGTATGACTTACGGCATGCCTATCGAGGGCCCGAGGGCTTTATTGATCTTCCAGAAGATCAAGTAAAACGTCAGCGTGCGATTGATGAGGCTTTACTTGCTTATCCACAATTAGACGACTTGCAATCTGGCGTTGTTCTCGATGTGAAGCCTAAGGAAATGCAAGTCATGATTGCTACTGGCGATACGATTACCTTGAAGGGTGATGGTATGAAATTAGCCTCGGCATCCATTACCGATAGCACACAACCTAAAAAACGTTTACGCCCAGGCGCAGTGGTGAGATTACTTTTGGATGGCGGCGTTTGGAAGTTAGCGCAGTTGCCTCAGGTGGAGGCGGCCTTTGTTTCAATGAATGCAGATACGGGCGCAATCTTGTCATTGGTTGGAGGTTTTGATTTCCGTCGCAATCAATTTAATCATGTCACTCAAGCACTACGCCAGCCAGGATCTTCCTTTAAACCTTTTATTTATGCTGCTGCAATTGAAAAAGGTTATACCCCAGCTACCATGGTAAATGATGCGCCTTTATCGATTGGGAGTATGGAAACTGGTAGCCAGGCTTGGGAGCCAAAAAACTATGATGGTAAGTACGAGGGCATGATGCGCTTGCGCAACGCATTAGCCAAATCAAAGAACCTAGTTTCTGTTCGAATTATTCGAGCGATTGGCCCTTCGTATGCCCAAGAATATATTCAGCGTTTTGGCTTTGAGCCTGAGAAACACCCGCCGTACTTAACCATGGCTTTGGGGGCTGGCTCAGTTACTCCATTGCAGATGGCCTCAGCTTATAGCGTCTTTGCAAATGGAGGCTACCGCGTAGATCCATTTCTGATCGACAAGATGGTTGGGTCTAAAGGAGAAATTTTGTTTGAGGCCAAACCTGCGCGTGTCGGTGATGGAGCCCCTCGAGTTTTAGATGCGCGCACTGCATTGCTTGGCCAGGTATTACAGTACGCGCTTGCCGGGCCATTTGGAATACGAACTACTGTAGTTCGGGTGAGCCGCCACTACGAGAAAACTCAAGAATAAACCAATCACCATCTACCTGCG
>CAJEZV010000149.1 GCA_903995005.1 uncultured beta proteobacterium | reverse complement strand
ACCGAGATCTACACAAGGATGAACACTCTTTCCCTACACGACGCTCTTCCGATCTAGAAGGCCACCAAAGAAGCTTTTGAAGGAGGCTGGTTTCATTCGGGTGACTTGGCGGTAATGAACCCCGATGGTTACGTCAAGATTAAAGATCGCAGTAAAGACATCATCATCTCTGGCGGAGAAAATATTTCTTCTATTGAGGTTGAGGATGTCTTATATCGCCACCCTGCAGTACTTGCAGCAGCGGTAGTTGCCAAGCCTGATCCAAAGTGGGGCGAAACCCCTTGCGCCTTCTTAGAAATCAAGCCAGGAGTTGAGGTGACCCCTGCAGACATCATTACCCATTGCAAACAGCATTTGGCAGGATTTAAGGTGCCTAAGGCGATTGTGTTTGGTGAGTTGCCGAAGACCTCAACTGGAAAAATCCAGAAGTTTGAACTGCGCAAGCAAGCTGGCTCTGCCACCGCTATTGATGTTTAGTCCCTAGAGTCTGGGGCGGATAAAATAAGAGGCTAAACCAATGTTTGCAAATTTTTATCAATATTGAGAATTCCAAATGAAGATCTTAGTTGCAGTAAAGCGAGTCGTTGATTACAACGTCAAAATTCGAGTGAAGTCAGATGGCTCAGGCGTCGATCTAGCAAACGTCAAAATGAGTATGAATCCTTTTGATGAAATTGCAGTTGAAGAAGCGGTGCGCCTCAAAGAAGCTGGTGTTGCTACAGAAGTAGTAGTAGTAAGTGCAGGTGTGACTCAGTGCCAGGAAACGCTCCGCACTGCTTTGGCCATCGGCGCTGATCGTGCGATCTTGGTTGAGTCTGATGCTGACCTACAACCACTAGCAGTAGCGAAACTTCTTAAAGCCCTTTCTGAAAAAGAGCAGACCCAAATCATTATTCTCGGTAAGCAAGCAATAGATGATGACAGCAATCAAACCGGTCAGATGTTGGCCAGTCTTTTAGATATTCCTCAAGCCACTTTTGCTTCTAAGGTAATCATTGCAGATGGTAAGGCCACTGTGACTCGTGAAGTAGATGGTGGTTTGGAAACAATTGCTCTGAATTTACCTGCAGTGATTACTACTGACTTGCGTCTGAATGAGCCGCGCTATGTGACTTTGCCAAACATCATGAAGGCCAAGAAGAAGGTAATTGATATTGTGAAGCCTGAGGATTTGGGTGTAGATATCACGCCGCGTCTTAAAACACTTAAGGTTGAAGAACCCCCTAAGCGCAGTGCTGGTGTGATGGTTGCAGATGTAGCAGCCCTTGTTGATAAATTAAAAAATGAAGCGAAGGTGATCTAAATGGCGGCTCTTGTTATTGCTGAACACGACAATCATTCTTTAAAGGCTGCAACCCTAAATGCAGTAGCAGCTGCTTTGCAGTGCTCTCCTGAAGTGGATGTGTTGGTTGCTGGCAACCAATCTGATTTGGCTGCACAAGCAGCTGCGCAAATCGCAGGTGTGCGTAAGGTGATTCAAGTTGATGAGATCGGAAGAGCACACGTCTGAACTCCAGTCACCCAAGTCTATCTCGTATGCC
>CAJEZV010000148.1 GCA_903995005.1 uncultured beta proteobacterium | reverse complement strand
TTAATTGATTTGAACTTGCTAAAAATGCAAAGAGATAAGCCGGCGCCAGTTTGGATTCCTTTTGCTCTAAGCGTAGCCATCTTTGTTCTAGCTTTTTTAGGAATCGCTTACAGCATGTTTCCTTACATCGTCGTGGACAAAATGACAATCTGGGAAGCGGCTTCTGCTACAGAGTCATTATGGGTAATATTTTGGGGCGCTGTAATTGTGCTACCAACTATTATTGGATATACCATTTATTCCTACAAAATCTTCTGGGGCAAAACCGAGCCGCTTAGTTATTACTAAAACAGCAATGTAAGCGTCGATTAAATAGACGCTCACTGAAGCGTCCTTTAAAAGGACATCTTATATGCGTATATACGCATATAAGGCTATCAAAGTAAAAGTTGCCGCGATAATTAACGATAGATGTCGTTTAAAACGACATTACGAGTAACTATGGTGGTTGACTGGCATGGGTATGGCAACACAATCTGTGCGCACTGAGAAATTGCCCCTCGTAAGATTCTGATTTCATTGCTAAATTTGACCGGCACAAGGACGCACAATTTTTTAGACAAGTCGAGACTGGTGACTCAAGCCCTTGAAATCAAAGCGAAAGCGGTCTATCGGAGGATATTTGAAAATCCTTGTGTCGGTGGTTCGATTCCGCCCCGGGCCACCAAGATTTAAATAGCCCACTTGTTGGGCTATTTTCTTTTAAGGCTTGGCATGGTTAGCCACCATTAGTCTCGGATATCCCCATCTAGAACCGTCCTTTAAAAGGACAAATCAATTTAGCATCCCTGTGTCGGTCGATGTCGTTTAAAACGACAATTCAATCAAATAGCTCTTTGATTAACCCGCTTTGATAATTCCTCAGCACTTTCTTTTCGCTCACTGTAGCGATCGGTCAAATAGCTTGAAACTGACCTAGTTAATAAAGTGAATTTAACCAGCTCTTCCATGACATCAACCACCCGATCGTAATTAGCCGATGGCTTCATGCGATTGTTGTCATCAAACTCTAGAAATGCTTTGGGCACTGACGATTGATTGGGAATAGTGATCATCCGCATCCATCTACCCAGAACTCTCATTTGGTTAAGCGCATTAAAAGATTGCGAACCACCGCTTACTTGTAATAAAGCAAGCGTCTTACCTTGTGAAGGTCTTACAGCACCAACGCTAAGCGGAATCCAATCAATTTGAGATTTCATCAGACCCGTCATTGCTCCATGACGCTCAGGACTACTCCAAACCATTCCTTCTGCCCATTGAACTAATTCTCTCAACTCAACTACTTTGGGATGTGTTTCAGGAGCGTCATCTACTTGCGGCAATCCATGAGGATTAAAGAACCGCGTTTCACATCCCATCGCTTTTAATATTCTTTCCGCTTCTTCTGCCAGAAGGCGACTAAACGATCTTTCTCTCAATGAGCCATACAACAGCAAAATCTTAGGCGGATGATTTAACGTAGCGCCAGCTTGTAATTTTTTAAGATCAGGGCTTTGAAAAAGTGCTTTGTCGATATTAGGAAGGTCGGTCATAGGTAGAG
>CAJEZV010000147.1 GCA_903995005.1 uncultured beta proteobacterium | reverse complement strand
CGAACCATTTGAAGTGGCATTGCGCCGTTTCAAGCGCACCATTGAAAAAAATGGTCTTTTGACAGACTTGCGTGCCCGCGAGTTTTACGAGAAGCCAACGGCTGAGCGTAAGCGTAAAAAGGCTGCTGCTGCAAAACGCCATTACAAGCGTATTCGCAGCCAAATGTTGCCTAAGAAGCTTTACTAATAGAATTTAAAAGCTCTCCTCACCGAGAGGCTTTGAAACCCGCTGACGGTGAAACGCAGCGGGTTTTTGCTTTTTGAATTGCTAACTACAGCTAGAGATATTCAACATCAGGAAAATGCCATGAGTTTAAAAGATCAAATCACCGAAGATATGAAAAATGCAATGCGCGCAAAAGAGACTGCACGTCTTGGCGCGATTCGTTTATTGCTGGCTGCTATTAAGCAACGTGAGGTGGATGACCGGATTGTTTTAGATGATGCCGCAGTGATTGCTACTGTTGAAAAAATGATTAAGCAACGTAAAGACTCGATCTCTCAGTTTGAAAAAGCCAATCGTGATGATTTGGTAGCAATCGAAGCTGCTGAGATGGTAATTTTGCAAGCCTATTTGCCCGTACAAATGTCAGATGCTGAAGCAGAGGCTGCAGTAGCCGCGGCTGTGGCTTCTACCGGTGCTGCTGGTCCACAGGATATGGGTAAGGTAATTGGTGCCCTAAAGGCTCAATTGGCTGGTAAGGCTGATATGGGCAAGGTTTCTGCCTTAGTAAAAGCCGCACTCGCTAAATAAGTAATTAAGAGACTAGCTAAGTCAATAAAACAGTTTCATACTGCTAGCCTGATGGCGCTCATTCCACAATCCTTCATTGCCGATCTTTTAAATCGGGTTGACATCGTTGATGTGGTTGGGCAGCACGTAAAGTTAAAAAAAGCCGGCGCAAACTATCAAGGTTTGTGCCCCTTCCATTCAGAGAAATCCCCTTCATTCTCCGTTTCGCCTACTAAACAGTTTTATCACTGCTTTGGTTGTGGAGCCCATGGATCAGCCATTAGTTTTTTGATGGAGTATTCCGGTCTTGGTTATGTAGATGCGATTGAGGATCTAGCAAGATCTGCAGGCTTGGATGTCCCTCGCGAAGAGCGCACTGCCAATGATGTCGCAAGACAGCTGCAAGCTATGGCATTAAGTGAGGTGATGAGCTCGGCAGCTGATTGGTATCGCCAGCAACTCAAAGGCAACACCAGAGCGGTGGAATATTTAAAGGGTCGCGGCCTCACTGGTGAGATCGCTAAACGCTACGCCTTGGGTTATGCCCCAGATGGCTGGCAAGGTCTTGAGGCGGTCTTTGGTCCTTACACTAATGATGAAGTAGCTAAGACCTTGGTAGAAGGTGGTTTGGTCATTCAGGGTGAACAGTCTGAGGGCTCTCCAGTTAAGCGCTATGACCGCTTCCGTGATCGAGTGATGTTCCCGATTCGTAACCCCAAAGGTCAAACGATTGGCTTTGGTGGCCGCATCTTGGATCAAGGCGAACCAAAGTATTTAAATTCTCCTGAGACACCACTGTTCTCTAAGGGCAATACGCTCTACGGATTATTTGAAGCAA
>CAJEZV010000146.1 GCA_903995005.1 uncultured beta proteobacterium | reverse complement strand
CTTCAATTGTTGTTTTTGGAAGCAGAACAGCTAGGGCTTTACCAACATAGCGTTTGCGCCAGTCGGTCAGGTAGGGGGCCTTATCTTGGTCCTGGGTGAGAACATATTCCTTACCAAGTATGTCACTAAATTGCTCGATCAAGCCATTCATGATTACTTAGCCTGAGCCTTCCTCTTGGCTAAGCTTTTGGCTTCTTGTTTGATTGGCTTTAAATAAATTAGTAAACAAACAAAACCAGTAGTTGCAAGAGTTGTCTCCAAAACCGCCATCCAAAAGTTTGCGCCAGTTTCAAGAATGCGCACCAAGCCTTCGGTGATGTAGAGCAAAATTAACATGGAAGCCCATTGCATGGTGTAAACCTTGCCCTTCCATAGACCAGGTATGGCAAAAAGCAAAGGGATTCCTTTCAGAATAAGCCAAGAGCCTCCTGGGCGAAGGGGAGAGATAAACCATTCCCAACATACACAGAGAATAAATAAATCTACAAAGGCTGCCGTTGCAAGCAGTTGGTAAGGATTCTTCCCAAGAATTTTCTTCAGCATTGTGATTATTTCTTCTGGAGTCTGAGTGCAGTTTCAGCTAAGCGCTTACCTTGAGCTTTTGCTAAACGCTGTTCTTCTGGGCTGATGGGCGCTCGCCCATCAGCATGTGCTAAATGAGTTACACCGTAGGGGCTGCCGCCGGTATTCGAGGACATTAAATCAGCCTCACTGTATGGCAAACCCACAATGATCATGCCATGGTGTAGCAATGGAATCATCATGGTGAGCAGGGTACTTTCTTGACCGCCATGCATACTGCCGGTGCTAGTAAATACGCATGCAGGTTTTCCGATTAAAGCGCCGTTAAGCCATTCGGATGAGCTGCCATCCCAAAAATATTTCATGGGGGCAGCCATATTGCCAAAGCGGGTAGGGGAACCTAGCGCTAAGCCAATACATTCTTGTAGGTCGGAGTATTCAACATAAGGCGCACCTTCATTGGGTACTGCTGCCTCAGTAGCCTCACAAACTGTAGAAACTGCAGGCACAGTTCTCAGCCGTGCATTTACCCCGGGAACGCTTTCGACACCCTCAGCGATGAGGCGTGCTAGCTCCTTGGTTGCGCCATGGCGGGAGTAGTACAAAACTAAAATTTCAGCTTGGCTCATATTCTTCTCTTATGATACGGCGATGCGCCTTATTCGTAACCCCCAATTATGGCTTGCTCTGGGCAAACAGCTCTGGGAGCGTAATCGTGGTCTGAATTTGAACCAGATCGCTGCCAGCCTAGCATTTACTACTACCTTGTCTTTGGTGCCAATGCTCACCATTGCAACTATCTTAATTGGTTATCTGCCCAGCGTCATTCAGGTAAAAAATGCTTTCAGAACCTGGCTTCTCGATACCTATATGCCGGGTGGTTTAAATCAGCAAGTCTTTAGCTATTTAGAGCAGTTTTCCTCAAAAGCGAGTGGCTTAACTTTTATTGGCTTAATCGGTTTAGTCATCACTACCATCATGACGCTGGCAGTGATCGAGGCGGCATTTAATCAAATCTTTAAAGTGCAAGAACGTCGCCCTCTATTTAAAAAG
>CAJEZV010000145.1 GCA_903995005.1 uncultured beta proteobacterium | reverse complement strand
AAATAATCAAAATAATTTTGCTAATAGCAATCGGCAGGGCGCGCCTTGGCAAGCATCTAAAGGTTCTGCAAAAAGAGTTTCCACACAAAATATTGAACCGCCTAAAGCGCCAACCGATTTAGCGGAACAAATGTTGCGCGTACTCATTCAGTTTCCCCATTTGGGTAAAGCGTTGAATAGTGATCAGCGTGCACTCGCCTTCAAGGCGGCAGAGCAACGATCGGCCAAAGCACTTGCTTTGATGCAAGATCTCTTATCTCAATGCGATTTAGTTGAATTGATTCCAAGTGAGGACGGAAAGTCTGCAACAGTAGGTGCTGGGGCTTTTGCAATGTTCCAGGATCAACTCTCCCGCAGTGAGCTTGCCCCTTTGTATGAAGTGCTCAGAAATCGGGTGATGGGCTCTGATTTAGATCTTGATGGTGCTAAAGCAGATTTAGAAGGGGCTTTCAAAAAGCTAGAACTGACTCACCTTAAGCAAGAAATGACCGCCATTGCGCAAAAAATTGCCGGGAGTACTGCCAATGAGCAAGATCGAGCCAGATATCGGGAATTAGGCGAGAAACTGAAATTCTCCTAAGAATTTCCCCAAAGACCCTCAGAAACACCTGAAATTAGCCCTTATTTTTAGGTAAATGAGGGCTAAAAAAGTCGCAATCGACTATAATCCTCTGTTCCCAAGAAAAAAATGAATTAATTCAGCTACTTGCGCTTTATTTTGAAGAAATTTGGGGCAAGTAGACTTCGGGGCTGTACTTAATCAGTCGATATCAATAACAGTAATGTGAGTAAGTGCTAATAAATGCCTAATACCAAGACCAAAAAACCAGCTAAGCCAGTAGCCAAGAAATCAGCTAAGCCAATCAAAGCTCCAGCTAAACCTGTAGCTAAGTCCAAAGCTAAAGCCCCAGCGAAGCCGGTTGCTAAAAAAGTAGCGAAACCAGTGAAGGCTGCTAAACCAGCGCCTAAGGCTAAAGCCTCAGCGAAGCCGGTTGCCAAGAAAGTAGCAAAGCCGGCGCCTAAAGCAAAAGCCCCAGCCAAACCAGTAAAAGCTGCTAAACCAGCACCTAAGGCTACTGCAAAGCCCGTAGCAAAAAAGGTAGTCACTAAGTCAGTAAAGGTTCCAGTTAAGGCTCCAACTAAGGTTGCTGCGAAGACAGCAGCAAAGCCTGTGAAAGTTGCTGCAAAGTCAGCTCCTGCAAAAACAGCAAAGGCTGAGCCAGCAAAAAAAGGTAAAGCAACAACAGCGCCAAAAGTTGAAGAGCTCAAAGGTAAAAAAGCGAAGGCAGTAGAAGCTGCTGTCCCAGTAGTTGAAGAAGAAAAAAAGCGCGGTCGTAAAGCAAAAGCCGAAGTTCCTACTGATGGCGCAGAGCCAGTATTAACGGATCGTCAAAAAGCACGTGAGCGCAAAGCAAAAGAGAAAGCACTCTTAAAAGAATTTGCTGCCCAGCAGTTAGGTAGTGAAGAGCAACAAGAGTTACGTCGTGCTCGCTTGAAGACCTTGATCAAGATGGGTATGTCCAAGGGTTACTTAACCCATGGCGAGATGAATGACGTGATGTCTGATGAGTTATCTGATGCCGATGCATTAGAAACCTTGATCAGCCTATTAAATGACATTGGTATTACCGTCTACGAGCAGGCTCCAGACGCGG
>CAJEZV010000144.1 GCA_903995005.1 uncultured beta proteobacterium | reverse complement strand
AAACGCTATGTTGGTAAAGCCCTAGCTGTTCTGCTTCCAAAAACAACAATTGAAGTTGCCAATATTGTGAAGCTGTGCGCTGCGAATCATGTCTCCATTGTTCCGCAAGGTGGCCATACAGGTTTTTGCGGTGGCGCTACGCCCGACGAGACCGGTCAGCAAGTCATTCTGAATCTAAAGCGCATGAATCATATCCATGAAATTGATGCTACTTTTTTTCTAGGCGTTTTTTTGGCGGGAGTTTTCTTGCTAGGCATCTTTTTTGCAGCAACCTTCTTGGCGGCTGGTTTTTTGGTTACCTCTTTTTGCTCAAGCTTATCGAGGGCTTTAGCCAGCTTATCGATCAACTTTTCACGTTCTGACTCTAACTTGTCCAGTTTTTTCATTAACTGTTTTACTAATTTTTTCTGACTCATGATTTTTAACCCCTTAGATCCAATATTGACTCTTTGATCCTACGGGTTATTTATGGGCGATTCAAGCGATTATGACAATAAAACTGCTTTTTTCTGATTGCTTAAATTGGTGCTAAATTGAATGAGCATGTTTAAAACTCTCTCATCTTTGCCCAAAACGGTTTG
Organism: uncultured beta proteobacterium; assembly: GCA_903995005.1. GTDB lineage: Bacteria > Pseudomonadota > Gammaproteobacteria > Burkholderiales > Burkholderiaceae > Polynucleobacter. The sequence goes on along the minus strand of CAJEZV010000144.1, from coordinate 1,088 downwards.
GTTAATCGGCTTGATAAGCTTTGTGAACGATTCTGCAAGTGAGATGTTGTATCCCTTAATGCCACTTTATTTGGCTTCCGTCTTAATGGCTGGACCCAAAGCGATCGGCATCATCGAGGGTGTCGCAGAGGCCACTTCTAGTTTATTCAAGCTAGTTTCGGGAGTTGTTGTTGATAAAACAAAAAATGCCAAGGTTTGGATTGTCCTTGGTTATTTTCTTGCGGGTATCGGAAGGCCACTGATTGCATTTGCTAGCTCCTGGGTTGGCGTTTTGCTCATTCGCTTTACCGATAGACTAGGTAAGGGCTTGAGAAGTTCTCCGAGAGATGCGTTATTAGCTGAGAGCGTTCCAGCAAATCAACGGGGAATTACTTATGGCCTACATCGATCAATGGATAATGCAGGCGCGGTTGTTGGCCCATTGCTTGCTGCATATCTACTTGCGATTAATATTCCACTAAAAGAGATATTTTTCTGGGCAGTCATACCCGGCGCTATCACTGTTGCGCTAGCCCTTTGTATCAAAGAGCCTGCGCGAGAAAGCCTCGTGGCATCAACTATCAAGTTCACCTGGAACCTCGATGGAATGCCAGTTGAATTTAAGCGCTATCTATTTGCAGTAGGTTTATTTGCGCTTAGCAATTCTTCAGACATGTTCTTGCTCTTAAGGGCCAAAGAACTTGGCGTGCCTCAAGAACAGATTCCACTTTTGTGGGCATGTATTTCTTTGATTACCACTATATTTGGTACGCCACTTTCTGCTTTATCAGACAGATTTAGTCGCAAATACTTTATTACTCTTGCTTGGATGGCTTATGCACTGATATATGCGGCAATGAGCTATTCTGGTCTGACGGTTGGATGGCTTTTTGGAATATTCGCGTTATATGGACTATTTAAAGCAGCCACCGAAGGGGTTGAGAAGGCCCTCGTTGCTGACCTTGCTCCAAAGGGATTAACAGGCACAGCGTTTGGTTGGTTCAATCTATGCTCAGGAATTATGCTGTTGCCTGCCTCTTTAATATTTGGCTGGCTGTATGAATCTGTCAGCCCGACAGCGGCATTTTTATTTTCAGGACTCAGTTCGC
>CAJEZV010000143.1 GCA_903995005.1 uncultured beta proteobacterium | reverse complement strand
GCAGCTATGAGGAAGAACCGCTTCCTCAGTAAAATCTCCGCTAAAGAAATGATTTAGGACTTTCTACCAAAAATCATTTCTCTAAGAATTTGTCGCTTGATGATTTTGTTTGTCAAGCCACCTTCATTCCACCACCAACCATCCTGCTTCATGGCTTGAGCGGCGCGAATGAATTTTTCTTGCACGATAGCCATATCCGCATCACTGTAATTCAAGCTAAAGATAAATCTTCCAGTCCCAATCCAACTGAGTGCCAAACCCTGCTCCTTTAGATAGTACTGGAACATCCAGTTGTAACGAGATGGCTCTGTATAGCAAATAGTCCAAATACTAGACATATTCACCACCTTGACAGGCAAATTGAGTGTTTGAAGACTTTCGTTCAGATCGTTTACGCGACGGTCCCAAACGACATCCAGGTCAGAGTAAATCTTTTTAACCGGATCAGTATCTAGACTCTCTAAGAAAACTTGCATAGCACCCATCACATAAGGATGAGAATTGAAGGTACCTCTTGCAAAACAGATATCAGCAGGCTTGTTTGCTTTAAATCGCATCATCAGTTCTTTTTTGCCACAAACGACGCCGATTGGCAAACCACCGCCCAGAGTCTTTCCATAGGTCACCATATCAGCCTTAACCCCAAAGTACTCTTGCGCGCCACCTAGCGCCAAACGAAAGCCTACAAAAACCTCATCAAAAATTAAGACGATGCCTTTATCGCTGCATACCTGCCTGAGTTCCTTGAGCCACTTTGTATAGGCTTCACGATCAAAAAATGCATTACGTGAACTATCTAAAAGGGATGAATCGCCAGGAGCACCCTTATTAGGATGTAAGGCCTGAAGTGGGTTTACCAACACACAAGCAATATTCTTTTTATTACGAAGAACGCGCAGCGTATCCTGATCAACCTCTTTGAGCGTATAGGTTTCCCTCGGAGGAAGTGGGTTGCCTATGCCTGGTTGAACATCCTCCCACCAGCCATGATAGGCTCCACAGAACCTGACAACATGACTCTTTTTAGTGTGATATCTAGCTAAACGAACCGCCTGCATAACTGCTTCTGTACCCGACATATGAAAAGAGATCTCATCATGTCCAGAAACTTCTTTTAAGCGCTTGACGTTATCTGCAACGATGGGATGATAAAACCCTAAGACAGGACCTAGGTCAGACACTCGCTTTGCACCCTCCTCTATCGCGTACTTATAAAAATCGTATCCAAGAACGTTGACGCCATAGGAACCAGTCAAATCATAAAATATATTTCCATCTAAATCCGTCATTGAAACGCCAGAGGACGATTGCATGAAACTACCGGACTTTAAATGCTTACTAACGAGATCGCTAAATTGAAAGGGGACGCGATATCTTCCAGTAAATTGAAGGTCTGATATCACTTCAGCAGCCTGATTAGTCAACTCAACGGATTTTGTAAAACGCTCTTTGTAAGCTTTTGATAGACGCATAAAGCCCGCCTCTCTTAAAAGTGCGATTTCTTCAGGAGCTCCATCAACCTTAAAAAAGACGTCCTGATTAAATGAGTAATGAGGGATTAAACGAGCCACCCGCTTGGCCATTCTAGAGTGCCCAGCCAATGAAGGATGTTTTGCCATAGAAAGTTGCAGTCTTGTATAAACCTTCTTAATAATCCAAAGACCGAGGCCAGCACCGAATATACT
>CAJEZV010000142.1 GCA_903995005.1 uncultured beta proteobacterium | reverse complement strand
CAGCGCATTGCTAACCCAGCATATAACTCTGCTCGCGGACCATTGAATATATTTGGCATCAGAGCGCATATTGAAATGTAAGACAGCTTTATTGGCTAGAGTTACTATTAACTAATTAATTATATTTTTTCACTTCTACACATGCTAATTAATTGCGCCTCTTACCAAAATGGTAAAAAAATCTCTGACATTGAGATTGAGCACATTAGCGATCACATCGCCGCTAAAGATTCATTTGTTTGGGTGGCGCTACTAGATCCAACTGTAGATGAGATTGCTAAGATGAAGGAAGAATTTGACCTTCATCCTCTAGCCGTTGAAGATGCCTTGCTTGGCCATCAAAGACCCAAGATTGAAGAGTATGGCAATAGCCTATTCGCAGTGATTCAGGTACTAAAGTACGACGAGGATATTTCCGTTGGTGAATTAGATATTTTTGCGGCATCTGACTATGTTCTATCTGTACGCAATCGATCTGATGTTACTTTTCTGGGAGTTAGGGAACGCTGTGAGCAAGAACCTGAACTGCTTAGCCAAGGCTCAGGTTTTGTTCTATATGCCCTAATTGACGCAGTTGTAGATCGCTACTTTCCGATTGTTGAAAGGCTAGAACTAGAGCTGGAAGATGTCGAGGAAACTCTTTTTGATGGGCGTCATACCAAATCAAATATCGAAAGATTATTTGAACTTAAAAGAAAAGTAATGGTCGTTAAACATGCTGTCTCTCCGCTAATGGAAGCGGTAGGCAAATTATCGAGTGGTCGAGTGCCGCCGGTTTGCGCCAATAGTACTGAATATTTTCGAGATATCTTAGATCACCTTACTCGAATCAATTCGGTTATTGAGAGCATTCGAGATGCGATTGGGACAGCAATTCAGGTGAGCTTATCTGCTATTGCTCTTGAGCAAAATACTATTCAAAAACGCCTAGCATCGTGGGCCGCTATATTCGGGGTGGCAACTGCCTTTGCTGGAATCTGGGGTATGAACTTTGAACAGATGCCAGAGTTAAAGTGGGATTTAGGTTATCCAGTAGCAGTAGGTATTATCGTATTCGCCTGTTCATTCTTATACTGGCGCTTCAAGCGATCTGGCTGGCTATAAGTTTGTCGTTTAAAACGACATCGACTGACGCAGGGATGAATAATTGACGTGTCCTTTAAAAGGACACGTCGTGAACCAGATACCCCAGTCTAGAACCAGAGTGGAGACATCCTGATTGACGGATTAAGACTATGGAAAGTGACCGACTACGCTAGGCACAAGGTCTAAGCACCATTGAGGACTTCTAATAAAAATAGCCCAACAAGTGGGCTATTGAGATTCTTGGTGGCCCGGGGCGGAATCGACCAGGGCCTAGGATGATTAACCTAGCTTAACTACCTTCTGTGATCTTACGACCATTTAGCGGCATTACAGGACGGGCATTCATTGGGAAAATCTTTTTGAATGCTGACAACTGTGCACTAGATAGTTCAACAGGAGTTTTTAGGATATAAAACTGGACTCCTTCACTACATCCTGGGGTTGTCAGTGATCCAGCATAGTTGTAATAAGCCAAAGAGCTTGGCAACATAGTGCTTGCGTTAAAAGGTGTCTTCAGTGGCGTCTTACCTTCGGCAGCTGGCATAGTGGCAAATATATTCAATGGTCCGCGAGCAGAGTTATATGCTGGGTTAGCAATGCGCTG
>CAJEZV010000141.1 GCA_903995005.1 uncultured beta proteobacterium | reverse complement strand
TTGCTCATCACCCCAATAGCGGTAATTTTCTGCAACCCCTTGAGGCATGTGCAAGTGCGCTTCTTGCATGAGTTTGACTTGATTCTTTAATGTCATGATCTGTATAACCGTTATGGAAGCAAATTTTGTGATTGAGGGCGTAAATAAGTACCAACCCGATCTTCCAATAATTTGACTACATGCAACTCAGCAGCAGATGCTCCATATGTTTTTTGAGCCTCCTCGAAAAGGCTTTGAACAAATTGACCCATAGTCAACGTAAAGCCCTGAGACTGCGCAATTTGATTGACCAAATCCAAATCTTTACAACATAACGCTAGAGAAAAACTTGGGTCATAGTGACCTGCAAAAATCGATGGAATGTCATGTTGAGCTACCCAGCTATTACCAGCACTTGATTGAATCGCTTCAGCAACAATATCTAATGGAATATCAGCCTTAGCACCTAACATCAAAGCCTCACCGATCACTGCGGCATGTGTAAACCATAGCAGATTGGTGAGTAACTTAATCGTAGCCCCATTACCAGGTTTACCAACATAAAATATTTTTTCGCCAAGAACTTCAAAAATGGGTTTCCACATCGCAAAATCTGACTGCTTACCGGCAACAAAAATCGATAATTTACCAAGTGCTGCAAAGTCAACAGCATTAGTCACTGGCGCCTCTAAAAAACCTATATTCTTTTGATCTAGTAGGATCGATAATTCTTGTGCAAGCTCTACCGAACTAGTGGAAGTATCAATAATAGTTGAGCCTGGCTTCATTACATCAATAAGGCCACTACTACCAAACATCACCTCTTTGACTTGTGTTGGACCGGGCAACGAACAAATCACCACTTGCGATTTCTGACCAAGTTGTGCAATATTTTCCGCAAGACTTGCACCTAAGGACACTAAATTTATCGCCTTGTGAGGTTCGCGATCAAAAATACTGACCCTGTAACCTGCTTTCAATAAATTAGCTGCCATGGGATTGCCCATATTACCTACGCCAATAAAGCCAATTAGTGGGTCATTCATCTTTATAGGCATTTCTAAAGACGCTTAAACTCAAGAAAATGTTGGTGCTTTTCTGTGCGATCTTCATACTCAAAACCATAGCTTGATAGCAATTTCTTGGCATCGCTAAAATTATAGGTGCGATAGTGAATCGTCTGTGCCATGACACGATTATCTTTGTCATCTAAGTAATAGTGCTTAGTGAACCCCAGCTCTAAAGGTTCAATCTTTTGTGAATAGATCATCCCATTAGAAATGGACTTTTCATAATCATGGTGTGGCCCTTGAATTCCTAGTAGCAATTTTCCGCCGGACTGAACAAATTTACTTAAACTTTCAAGTCCAAGATGGTTTGCTTGCTCATCATAGATATGGCTAACTAGAAATGGTTCTTTATTGCCATCAATCACGAAATACCAAACGCCGCCATATGAAAAAACTAAACGATATTGCTGCTCAAGACTTAACTCGGTAATATTTTGCTGACTTAACTTAATATTTGGATACGTCTCTAAACGTTTTTGTGCTATGTCAAGCATCGATTGAGTTAAGTCTATGCCACGGATATTGGCTGTTGGTTCACGTTTGGCAATCTCCTCCAAAATTAAACCCGTGCCGCACCCAATCTCCAAAACATTCTCAAAAGGATGATGGCTAAGTAATCCATCAACAATTGCTGGATAGTCGTAATACCCTGAGGTCATAATCGTGTCGTAATGTGCCGAC
>CAJEZV010000140.1 GCA_903995005.1 uncultured beta proteobacterium | reverse complement strand
ACCATTTTTTTCAATGGTGCGCTTGAAACGGCGCAATGCCACTTCAAATGGTTCGTTTTCGCGGAGGCGGACTGTAGTCATACTTATTTAACTCGTATATGCTCGATAAATATCGAAAAATTAACTGAATAGCGATTCTAGCACGACCAAGCCAAAAAATGATTGTTTTAGGAATAGAAACTTCTTGTGACGAGACCGGGGTGGCTTTATACAACACCACTCCCTGGGAAGAGGGCAAACCTGCATTCCAGGGCATTCTAGGCCAGGGTTTGTACTCCCAGATCGCTATGCACCGAGATTACGGAGGTGTAGTTCCAGAACTGGCCTCAAGAGACCATATTCGACGTGTTTTACCCCTTTTAGACCAATCTTTAGCCCAATCTGGGCTCAAATTGGCCGATATTGATGCCGTTGCCTTTACCCAAGGGCCAGGTCTTGCTGGAGCTCTGTTAGTGGGCAGTGCTTTTGCCAAATCCCTCGCCCAGGGTCTCAATTTGCCTTCAATCGGAGTTCACCACTTGGAAGGGCACCTACTTTCCCCGCTCTTAGGTCAGACCGCCCCTCAATTTCCTTTTATTGCGCTTCTGGTCTCGGGAGGTCATACCCAACTCATGAAAGTTTCCGGAATTGGCCAATACGAACTTTTAGGTGAGACCTTAGATGATGCTGCCGGCGAAGCTTTTGATAAGACCGCCAAATTATTGGGCTTAGATTACCCAGGTGGTGCTGCGATTTCTAAATTGGCTGAAAAGGGTCGCGTGGGAATTTTTGATTTACCAAAACCGATGCTGCACTCTGGCGATTTGGATTTTTCTTTCTCAGGCCTCAAGACTGCAGTTCTGAATCAAGTCAAAAAGTTCGAAGAAAAAAAGATTTCAGAACCTGCTGAGGTGGCGCAATTTCATGCAGACCTTGCACGTAGCTTTGTTGACTCCATTGTTGCGGTATTGGTAAGTAAGTCCGAGAAGGCCCTCAAGCAAACCAGCTGCAAACACTTAGTGCTTGCTGGCGGCGTGGGTGCAAATACACAATTACGTAATGCGCTCAATGACAAAGCAAAGAAAAATGGTTTTGAAGTGCACTACCCACCACTAGAACTCTGTACCGATAATGGCGTGATGATTGCATTTGCGGGAGCGCTACGTATGCTTGCTCAAAATAGTGGCTCCAGAACATCTGGAGCCTTTGATATCAAACCCCGTTGGGATTTGCAAAGCAATAATTTGATTTAGCTTGCTTTACTTTTTATGACTAATACGTGCAAAAGCACTGTGATTGTGAATCGATTCAAAGTTCTCAGCCTCAACCACAAAAGACCGGATACGCTCGTCAGCCTTGAGGTTGCCGGCTACATCGCGCACTAAATCTTCAACGAATTTAGGATTACTGTAGGAATGCTCAGTGACCCACTTCTCGTCAGGACGCTTGAGTAATCCCCACAACTCACTAGAAGCTTCGCTCTCTGCAGCAGTGATCAAATCTTCAACTGTCATTTTCGTTTGTGAATCGAGTATGACATCCATCGTGACGTGTGAGCGCTGATTGTGAGCGCCAAACTCTGAAATCTCTTTAGAGCAAGGACATAAACTCATCACTGGCACCTGAGCACGCAATCCCAATTCAACATCTAATTTGCCCGCAGGATTTTGTTTAGCTCTAGCCATCCAAGTCACTTCGTAATCCATCAAACTTTCAACACCAGAGACAGGCGCAGCTTTTTTGACGAAGTGGGTATAAGTAAATTGCACATGA
>CAJEZV010000139.1 GCA_903995005.1 uncultured beta proteobacterium | reverse complement strand
GCCCCACTCCCAAGCAGCCGCCAATAAAGCCACCAAGAAGAAAGCGCCGATGTATACCGCGGGTAACAAAAATAAGGTCGGCAAAAATACTGCCAATAAAACAAGGGCAGTAATGATTCTGGTTTTTAACATTTTAGATGGCTTGTGTAATTAAACCGGATCGCATAGGACTTGCGATGCAAGTTGAGCGCTAGTCCGCCCAAAACGACGCTCACGCTGACCAAACCAATCAAACGCTTTATGAAGTTCAGCCTCATCAAAGTCTGGCCACAAAACGTCCGTGAAATATAACTCTGTATAGGCTAATTGCCACAATAAGAAATTACTAATACGCTGCTCACCACCAGTACGAATAAACAAATCTGGCTCTGGAGCATAAGCCATCGAAAGATGAGGCTGTAATAGATCCTCACTGACATCCTGAGGCTTTAAGTTCGGGTTAGCCGCTAAGCACTTACTCATTGCCTGCAGAATATCCCAGCGACCGCCGTAGTTCGCAGCGATAGTCAGAGTCAGCGCCTTACAACCCGCAGTCTTGTCTTCAGAAAACTTCACCATTTCCTGAATAGCGCTATCAAAACGGCTTAAATCGCCAATCAAACGTAAGCGGATATCGTTTTCAGCAAGGCGGGAAACTTCACCCTTCAGCGATTTAAGAAACAACTTCATCAGAAAACCCACTTCTTCAGGTGGACGACGCCAGTTCTCTGAACTAAATGCAAATACTGTTAAGTATTCAACACCAATTCGACGACATTCTTGAACAATTTTGCGCACAGAGCCCAAGCCCTCGGAGTGACCTGCGACTCGGGGCATCATACGCTTACTAGCCCAGCGACCATTACCATCCATGATGATCGCCACGTGGCGAGGAATGGCGCTTACCTCTGGAATATCCTTGGTTGAGCTAAGGTGTTGGGTCATAAGAAGCAAAAATTCAATCGGGTCCTTAAACCGTCATGATCTCTTTTTCTTTTTCAGAGATGATCTTATCGATATCGACAACCGCTTTGTCTGTCATCTTCTGAATATCGTCAGTCGCACGACGTTCATCATCCTCGGAAATTTCTTTATCCTTAGTGAGGCGCTTTAAATGCTCATTAGCATCACGGCGCAAATTGCGCACCGCAATCTTGGCATCTTCACCTTCGCTCTTCACCACTTTGGTGAGCTCACGACGACGCTCTTCAGTCAAAGCGGGCATTGGTACGCGGATCACAGTGCCTTGTGATGCTGGATTTAAACCCAAATCAGAATCGCGAATGGCTTTTTCGACCGCAGCAACCATTGTTTTTTCAAATGGCTGAACATTGATAGTACGCGCATCGGCCAAACCCAGGCTAGCAACTTGGCTCAAAGGAGTTGGATTACCGTAGTACTCCACCTGAATATGCTCCAAAATTCCGGGATTAGCACGTCCTGAGCGAATCTTTGCCAAACTGCTCTTCAAAGACTCCAGAGACTTTTGCATCTTTTGATCGGTTGTGGATTTAATTTCTGCTGCAGACATCAGGCCTCCTATTAAAAGTGTACCAAAGTACCCTCAGATTCACCTTGCACTACGCGCATGAGTGCGCCTGGCTTCAGAATCGAAAACACTTTGATTGGTAATTTGCGATCACGACACAATGCAAATGCAGTTGCATCCATCACTTGTAAGTTTTTGATGATTGCTTCATCAAAAGTAATAGTCTTGTAAAGCGTAGCAGTTGGATCTTTGACTGGATCCGCACTATAGATACCATCAACCTTGGTGGCTTTGAGCATCACATCAA
>CAJEZV010000138.1 GCA_903995005.1 uncultured beta proteobacterium | reverse complement strand
TATTTCTGCTCCAGCAGGAACATTCAATTTACCGGTATCTCCAGCGGCGCAAAAGATTGCTGATAGCCTCATTTCTGGTGAAAGCAAGGCTGTGTTCCTTGGGTCAGCTGCAGTTGCACATCACCATGCATCTGATTTACATGTGATGGCTCAATTTATTGCAGATCAAACTGGTGCAACATTAGGATTCTTGCCAGTTGGTGGTAATGCTGTTGGTGCCGCCTTAGTTAACGCAAATGGTGCTGGCGTTGAATCAGTGCTTTCAGGCGATCGCCGCGCGATAGTGTTAATGAATATCGAACCAGATAGTGATTTACCTAATCCAGCTCAAGCTCGCGCAGCCCTAGCCAAGGCAAATACGGTCATTGCATTGAGTGCTTATCAGAGCGCTGATTTGCTTGAGCTTGCTGACGTTATCCTACCAATCTCTCCATTTACAGAAACCGTTTCAACGTTTGTTAATGCAGAAGGAAGGGCGCAGACCGTTCAACCTTCTGTGAAGCCCTTAGGTGACTCCCGTCCAGCATGGAAAGTGCTGCGTGTACTAGGTGGGCTCTTAGGTCTTGATGGATTCTTATTGAACCTGCCTGAAGAAGTATTGGGTGAGGCCCTGAATGATAACTATTGCACTCACTTAAACAACAAAACGATTAGCAACACTATTACCAATGGCAATCTTGCGCCATTTGATGGTCTTGAGCGTTTAGCCGATGTCAATATCTATGCTGGCGACCCAATTGTGCGTCGCTCACCTGCCTTGCAGTTAACTCGTGATGCGAAACGCGGCATTCAGGCTGGCTTGAATCAAAAACTCTTTACAGAGCTTGGTTTGAAAGAGGGTGATGCAATCCGCGTATCCCAAGGCGGCCAATCTGTTGATATGCCAGCAACATTAGAAGTTAATCTAGCGCCAGGTGCCGTCAGAATATCTGCAGGCACCATGGCTAGCGCCAAATTGGGATCGATGTTTGGTCCAGTGACTGTTAGCAAGGCCTAAGGTACGAGATGGATAATTTCTTGAACCTCATTACTACCCAAGGCGAAGCCATCTTCGGTTCTTTGTGGCCGCTTGTTTGGGCATTGGTACGTATTGTCATCATCGTATTGCCAATGTTTGGCTGCGTCGCTTATTTGACCCTCTGGGAAAGAAAGCTCATTGGTTGGATGCATATCCGTCTTGGGCCTAACCGTGTTGGCCCATTAGGATTGTTACAGCCGATTGCTGATGCATTGAAGCTTTTGATGAAGGAGATCATTGCTCCTGCTCAAGCCTCTAAGGTTTTGTACTTCATTGCGCCAATCATGGTCATCATGCCGGCTTTTGCAGCTTGGGCAGTGATTCCATTTCAAGCCAAGATGGTGCTTGCTGATGTTAATGCTGGCCTGCTATACATCATGGCGATTTCATCGATTGGTGTGTATGGCGTCATTCTGGCTGGTTGGTCTTCTAACTCCAAATATCCATTCTTAGGCGCAATGCGCGCTTCAGCGCAAATGATCTCCTATGAGATTGCTATGGGCTTTGCCTTAGTTACTGTCTTATTGACCTCAGGCTCATTGAATTTGAGTACTATTGTTGCTTCGCAAGAGCAAGGCTTCTTTGCGGATATGGGCCTGAACTTCCTATCTTGGAACTGGTTGCCATTGCTGCCAATGTTCTTGATCTACTTTATTTCTGGTGTTGCTGAAACGAACCGTCACCCATTTGACGTAGTTGAAGGCGAGTCTGAGATTGTTGCTGGCCATATGGTTGAGTACTCAGGCATGTCTTTTGCAATGTTCTTCTTGGCTGAATACGCAAATAT
>CAJEZV010000137.1 GCA_903995005.1 uncultured beta proteobacterium | reverse complement strand
CCTCTTCCGGTGAGTGACCACCCTCTGGTCCGATCATCAGAACAATATCCTGAGGGGTATTTTCCATGAGAACGGAATACATAGTCTTAGTAGCATCAGGACTAAGGAGTAGCTTTAATGCTGGTTTTGAATTCGACTTTAAGTAAGCATCAAAAGATTGAATGGGTTCTATTAAGGCAAATACTGTTCGATCACATTGTTCGCACGCTGCCTGAACAATTCCCTCCCAATGGCTAAGACGTTTTTGGGCGCGCTCCTGATCGCTTGAGCGGGTGAGTTTTAAGATGGAGCGCTCACACTGCATGGGTGCAATGACTTGGGCTCCAGTTTCAACAGCTTTCTCGACGATCCAGTCCATTTTGTCACCGCCAGCCAGCCCTTGGGCCAATGTAATGGCGTAAGGGGTCTCGCGGTGGGTGTCAGTGCAGATATCACTGAGTTGAACTTGCCCTGTTTTTCCGGTTAAAGACAGGAGTTCGGCCTGGGCTACCTGACCCTTGCCATCAAATACGGGAAAGGATTCCCCGGGCTGAATGCGCCGGACTCGCAAGTGGTGGGCGACCTCAGTGGTGAGGGTAGTTGGCTTTTGGGATTCCCATGGCCCGGGAAGATAAAATTGAGGCATTACTGAAATATAGTCAATTTATTTTCCTCGAGAGCACTTTACGATGTCAAACCTTCAAATTCGCATGGCAAATGCCATACGTGCTTTATCTATGGATGCTGTTCAACAGGCAAATTCCGGTCACCCTGGCATGCCAATGGGTATGGCTGATATTGCTGTTGGACTTTGGAATGAACATCTAAAACATAATCCAACTGATCCACATTGGATTGATCGCGATCGTTTTGTTTTATCCAATGGTCATGGCTCGATGTTGCTGTATTCCTTATTGCATCTTTCAGGATATGACTTACCGATTGAAGAGTTAAAAAATTTCCGTCAACTACATAGCAAAACTCCAGGACATCCTGAGTATGGAATTACGCCTGGTGTTGAAACCACTACCGGTCCACTTGGTCAGGGAATTTCCAATGCAGTAGGCATGGCACTTGCTGAAAAATTATTAGCCGATGAATTTAATCGTCCTGGTCTCAACATCATTGATCACTACACCTATGTATTTTTAGGTGATGGTTGTTTGATGGAGGGTATTAGCCATGAAGTTTGCTCATTGGCTGGCACATTAAAACTGAACAAGTTGATTGCACTTTGGGATGACAATGGCATCTCGATTGATGGCAAGGTTGTTTCTTGGTTTAACGAAGATACGCCCAAGCGTTTTGAGGCTTACAACTGGAATGTTATTCGCAATGTTGATGGCCATGATGCAGAAGCAGTTTCTATTGCAATTGCGAAGGCTAAAAAGAGCGACAAACCAACACTGATTTGCTGTAAGACGGCCATTGGCCAGGGCTCACCGAATATGGCTGGTAGCGATAAGGTACATGGTTCACCATTGGGCGCACCAGAAATTGCTGCAACTCGCATTGCATTGAATTGGCCATATGCACCGTTTGAAGTTCCAAAAGATATTTATGCTGCATGGGATTTCAAAAAGCGTGGTCAAGCTGCTGAGCATGAGTGGAATAAGGATTTCCAAAAATACAAAACTAAATTCCCAGAGCTTGCTTCTGAATTACAACGTCGTATGCAAGGGGATTTATCAAAAGACTTTTCAGCCACACTCAATGAGTACTTAAAGACTTGCCAATCAAAAGCAGAAACTGTCGCTACTCGTAAGGCTAGTCAAAATGCGATTGAGGCATTAGCACCAGCCTTACCAGAATTTATGGGAGGCTCTGCCGATTTAAC
>CAJEZV010000136.1 GCA_903995005.1 uncultured beta proteobacterium | reverse complement strand
CTGTGCCTGGGCGCGAATTGGCTGGTGTGCACTATGCCTTGGAGTTTTTGATTCCACAAAACAAAGAGAATGCTGGTGATTTCAAAAATGAAATCCGCGCTACTGATAAGCACGTTGTTGTCATTGGTGGTGGTGATACCGGTTCTGATTGTGTTGGAACATCAAATCGCCATGGCGCCACAAAAATTACTCAGTTCGAATTGTTACCGCAACCTCCTGAAGAAGAGAACAAGCCCTTGGTATGGCCTTATTGGCCAACCAAGTTGCGCACCTCCTCCTCACATGAAGAGGGTTGTGACCGCGATTGGTCGGTTGGAACCAAGCGTTTTGAAGGTAAAAATGGCAAAGTAGAAAAGTTAATTGGTGTTCGTTTGGAATGGAAAGACGGCAAGATGGCTGAAGTTCCAAATTCTGAATTTGAGATTAAGGCAGATTTAGTACTTTTAGCTATGGGATTTATATCCCCAGTCCAGCAAGTGCTCAATGCTTTTGGCGTTGAGAAAGACGCGCGTGGCAATGCCAAAGCTACTGTGGATGGCCAAAATGCTTATCAAACTAACGTTCCCAAGGTTTTTGCAGCTGGTGATATGCGGCGCGGACAATCTTTGGTGGTTTGGGCAATTCGTGAAGGGCGCCAATGCGCTCAGGCAGTAGACGAGTATTTGATGGGGTCATCTGTTTTACCCCGATAATATCGGGGATATGAACACTGTCCACCCAAACTCTTTGGATGCAAGCGCGCAATCTGTAGGAGAAGTTGTCGTTTCTATTAAGGACGTCGACTTTTCCTATGCTCCAGGTGAGCGACAGATTTTGTCAGGCCTCAATATGGAGTTTCGTCGCGGCCAAGTGGTCGCAGTGATGGGTGGGTCAGGCTGCGGTAAAACCACCATCCTGCGTTTAATTGGCGGTCAATTTACTGCACAATCTGGCCAAGTTTTATTTGAAGGTCAAGACATCGGTAAGATGACTGGCGATCAACTAATGAATACTCGTCGTCGCATGGGTATGTTATTTCAGTTTGGCGCTTTGTTTACCGACCTCAGCGTTTTTGAAAACGTTGCATTCCCATTGCGCGAACATACTGATTTAAGCGAAGAGCTTTTACGCTCTTTAGTATTAATGAAGTTAAACGCAGTGGGCTTACGTGGTGCTCGTGATTTAATGCCATCACAAATTTCTGGTGGCATGGCAAGGCGTGTTGCTCTTGCTAGAGCAATCGCTTTAGATCCTCCGCTCATCATGTATGACGAGCCTTTTGCAGGCCTAGATCCAATCTCTTTAGGTATTACCGCGCGCTTGATACGTGACCTTAATAATGCTCTCGGAGCCACGAGTTTATTGGTTACGCATGATGTTGAAGAGACTTTTGAAATTGCTGATTACGTCTACTTTATTGCGAATGGCCGGATTGGTGCGCAAGGCACGCCAGATGAATTAAGTCGCTCTACCGATCCTTTTGTTAGACAGTTTTTGGATGCCGCTCCAGATGGTCCTGTACCTTTCCATTACCCAGGTCAAAGCTTGGCTGAAGATTTTGGAGTGGGTACGTAATGACTGCTTTTCAAAAACTTGTAGATTTATTCGGAGACCTTGGGTTTTTTGTTCGGCGCAATTTGAGTAGTCTTGGGCTTGCTGTAAGAATGTTTGTAGCCGTAATTTTGCGTTCAGGGTTTTTGCTCAAAAGACCTCGCCTCGTCATTGATCAAATTCTCTTTGTTGGAAATCATTCTTTTGTGATCATTGCAGTCTCTGGTTTGTTTGTGGGATTTGTATTGGGATTGCAGGGCTACTACACCTTAAATCGCTATGGCTCAGA
>CAJEZV010000135.1 GCA_903995005.1 uncultured beta proteobacterium | reverse complement strand
GATTGTTTTATTAGATAAAACCTTAATGGGCATTCCGACTAAGGCCAGAGCAAACAAAGGTGTGCCACCCATTGCATAAATATCGCTGATTGCGTTAGTTGCAGCAATCTTGCCGAAGTCAAACGGGTCATCCACAATCGGCATGAAGAAATCAGTTGTTGCTACGATCGCTTGAGAGTCATTGATTTGATAAACAGCTGCATCATCAGAGGTTTCAATTCCAATGAGTAATTCTTTAGGGAATGGCAGTTGCGGAACGTTCTTGAGAATTTCAGAAAGAACGCCAGGCGCAATCTTGCAGCCACAGCCACCACCATGAGAGAGGGATGTAAGACGGGGTTCCGTAGCTTGGATATCTTGAGTCATGAAAATATTTTATCTCTGAAGGAGTTTTACCGATTGAAACTTCTCTTGGGTGGGCTAGGGCGCTTTGCTGGAGCTTTCTTGGCTGGCGCTCGACCGGCTCCACCACCAGCAGCTTTAGGCTTTCTGGATTGCTGGTGCTGTTGACTGCGCAACTGAATAGGTTGAGCGACTGCATTGGGGTCAGGCTCAAATCCTGCGATAACCTCTTGCGGTAATTTTTGCTTAATCAACTTTTCGATATCTCTGAGCATTTGATGCTCATCAATACAGACTAAAGACACGGCAACACCATTCGATCCTGCACGCCCAGTCCGTCCAATACGATGAACATAATCTTCAGATACGTTGGGCAAGTCATAGTTCACTACATGGGGTAGCTGATCAATATCAATACCGCGTGCTGCAATATCGGTTGCTACTAATGCAGTTAACTTACCCGCCTTGAAATCCGCTAATGCTTTTGTTCTCGCTGTTTGACTCTTATTACCATGAATGGCCATGCTGGTGATGCCATCTTTTTCTAGTTGAGTGACTAGTTTGTTAGCACCATGCTTGGTGCGGGTGAAAACTAACACTTGCTTCCAGTCATTTGATTGAATCAAATGGGCTAATAGCGGGTGCTTCTTAGTACGATCTACCGGATGAATCAGTTGAGCAATCGCTTCGTTAGCGCTATTACTGCGGGCTACCTCAATCAGTGCTGGTGAATTTAAGAGGACGTCTGCGAGTGCTTTAATCTCAGTTGAGAATGTGGCCGAGAACAGGAGGTTTTGACGTTGCTTAGGTAGGGCAGCCAAAATCTTTTTGATGTCTCGTAAGAAGCCCATATCGAGCATGCGATCAGCTTCATCTAAAACGAGTATTTCAATCTCGTTGAGTGAGACGCATTTTTGTGACATCAAATCAAGCAAGCGTCCCGGTGTGGCAACCAAGATATCGAGACCACCAGCGATGGCTTTAATTTGCGGATTGGCACCAACACCACCAAAAATGACGGTGGACTTCAGGCCGGTGTATTTGCCATAGGTGACAACCGACTCTTGAACCTGGGCTGCTAGTTCACGAGTAGGAGTCAGAATGAGTGCGCGTAAGAGGCGTTTGCCTGAGCTTGGTTTTGTAGTGCTAAGGCGCTGCAAAATGGGAAGGGTAAATCCGGCAGTTTTGCCAGTGCCGGTTTGTGCTGCGGCGAGAAGATCTCCACCTTTCAGTACTGCAGGAATCGATTTCGCCTGAATTGGGGTGGGGCTGGTATAGCCTTCCTCAGCAATAGCACGAAGAATAGATTCGGATAAACCGAGGTCTGTAAATAACATACGGGCCAATAAAGTATTGACCCGTATTCAATTAAACGACTATCCCGGTCAATAGGGTTCTTACTGCAAACGCTCTAGCGTGGCAGCTCACCCCATAGATCGGAAGAGCACACGTCTGAACTCCAGTCACCCAAGTCTATCTCGTAT
>CAJEZV010000134.1 GCA_903995005.1 uncultured beta proteobacterium | reverse complement strand
AGTGATATTAAGAATATTGACTTTAATGTCTTAGAAGAGCGCAACGGCGCCTGGATTTAGACCGCCAAGACCGCCTAATGAGGCTGATCCCGATCCACCACCTGTTTCACTACCACCGCCACCGCCACCAAGACCACCATTGCCGGCAAGACCGTTGTAATAAGAACCACCACCACCACCACCGCCAAAGTACAAAGTGATACCGGTGATATTGGTCGCAATACCATCTCCACCCTTGCCAATATCATTGGTCAAGCTTGAAGTAATCGTATTGCTATTCGTATCGGTGGCCGCTGAACCGGCACCACCGCCACCTGAGGCTCGTGTTGGCCCTCCAAACCGAGTTACATTGGCATCGCCACCTGCATTTCCGTAGATTGTTCCTTCGTTTGCGCCAAGGGATGAGCTTGAGCTGACATTACCACCAAGCGGCAAACCACCCGGTGCACCGGCGCCACCGCCGCTGCCACCATCTGTTCCACTGTAATGATGACTACCGCCCGTGCCACCTCCAGCGGCAATCGCTCCAAACGCTGTAGAGTTTTGACCAGCGCCACCGGTGGGGATCCAGCCAGTCCCAGAAATACCACCCGCACCAACCATAATGGCATAAGACTGATTGCTATGGATATTGACATCTGGCATGTAGATAACTGCGCCGCCACCACCACCGCCACCGAGAGCAGGACCACCAGAACCACCGCCAGCGACAACTAATACCTTGGCATCATAGGCATGCAACGAAGTAAAGCTAGTTGTGCCAACCTGCTTGTAGGCATAGATAACATCTGGGCCATCAAAATTAATCGTGCTAGAGATGCCATTGAGCAAAGTCCCTTTAGGGGTATAAATCCAATCGGGTGATACACCAACTACTTCGGTCACATCTGCAGCAACAATCGCATTTTCTAAAGAAATGGTCGGCGCATGATTGACTCTGACAACATCGACATTGGGGGCTAAGGATTGAAGGCTTGCGAGATCAGAGGCGCTGTACTCTAAGTCTGGAGCAATAGTGATTCTTGTTAGATGATCAAAACCAACAATATGATCAGCACCATCTAAAGCCTGCTTAAGACTAACAATTTCTGACAACTGCGCAAGGCTAGCGATGTTTAAGCTACTTAGCGGCTGACCCAGATGATCAACTAAAGAAACGCTGCCAATAAAGTCGTTATTAGCAGCATTACTAATCAGGTTGATCAAATTACTAATCTGATCAACATTAGCACTAGGGTCAAAGTTAGCCTGCACATTCACAGACAGTGGCGCAGCATTGAACGCAGACACCTTATGCAAGATACTCAGATCGTCAAGGTATTGATTAATACTTAAATGTTGATCTGCAGAACTAGTTAGCGCCACGCTAGCAACCACGTTGCCCACAGACGCCGCAATCTGCAAAGCTTCTGTTAAGGAGTGCGCATTGGTAAAGGTCAGCGTATCTGGATATTCGCTATGGGCTAATGGACGCTGTCCATTTGAGTCCACCACGATCTTATTGAGCGCCGCAGCCACGTGAGTGCCATCCATCTGGATGCTAGACAGATCGATCGTATGGTAGCCATTACCACCTTGATTACCATTGGCATCAAGCCAGTTATTAGGATGTTGCATGGTGACACTAATGACGGCGCCACTATTAGCAATCTCAATCGCATCGGTGATGTTGCGAACATAGCTGATGGTTAAACCACTCAGTGGTGCACCGTTGTAGCTCAGTTTCGTAATCGCTGCTTCAAACTCAAGACCATTAAGGTGGTCGCTATTGGTTGTGTAGGAGACGCCGCTCCAGGCGCCGTTGCGCTCTTCTAAGACATTAAAGTCAATATTCTTAATATCACT
>CAJEZV010000133.1 GCA_903995005.1 uncultured beta proteobacterium | reverse complement strand
GCCTTTTGCTGGATCAGAAGAGGCTTCCGCAGTAATCGGAATGACTTTTGCTTTCGGATTGCCGTCAGCATCAAGCGTTGCAGCGTAATCGCGTACTTCTTGAGTGATCTTCATCGAGCAGAACTTCGGTCCGCACATTGAGCAGAAGTGCGCAATCTTCGCGCCTTCAGCCGGCAAGGTTGCATCGTGGTATTCACGTGCTCGCTCTGGATCTAAACCGAGATTAAATTGATCTTCCCAGCGGAACTCAAAACGCGCTTTGGATAGAGCGTTATCGCGAACCTGTGCGCCAGGCAAGCCTTTAGCCAAGTCCGCGCCATGAGCGGCAATCTTGTAAGTGATGATGCCTTCCCGAACATCTTCTTTATCAGGCAGACCTAAGTGCTCTTTAGGGGTGACATAGCAAAGCATCGCTGTGCCATACCAACCAATTTGGGCTGCGCCAATACCGCTGGTGATGTGATCGTAACCAGGAGCGATATCGGTGATCAATGGTCCAAGGGTATAGAAGGGCGCTTCTAGGCAATGCTTCAGTTCCTCAGTCATATTCTCTTCAATACGCTGCATTGGAACGTGACCAGGACCCTCAATCATGACCTGAACATCATGCTTCCAGGCTTTAGCTGTGAGTTCACCCAAGGTATGGAGTTCACCAAACTGAGCAGCGTCATTGGAGTCTGCAATACAGCCTGGACGTAAACCATCGCCTAAGCTAAATGACACGTCATAGGCTTTCATGATCTCGCAGATCTCATCAAACTTGGTGTAAAGGAAGTTTTCTTTGTGGTGCGCTAAACACCACTTGGCCATAATGGAACCGCCACGAGACACAATGCCGGTAATACGATCTGCAGTCAGTGGTACGTAACGTAGCAATACACCTGCGTGGATAGTGAAGTAATCCACGCCTTGCTCTGCTTGCTCAATTAAGGTATCGCGGAACATTTCCCAGGTGAGGTCCTCGGCAATACCACCGGTTTTATCCAGAGCTTGGTAAATCGGAACGGTACCAATTGGCACTGGTGAATTACGAATAATCCACTCACGGGTTTCATGAATATGTTTACCTGTGGAAAGATCCATGATGGTATCTGCACCCCAACGAATCGACCACACCATTTTTTCAACTTCTTCATTGATTGAAGAAGTCACAGCAGAGTTGCCAAGGTTACCGTTAATCTTCACGCGGAAGTTACGACCAATAATCATGGGCTCTAATTCAGGGTGATTAATGTTCGCAGGAATAATGGCGCGACCAGCGGCAATTTCAGAACGCACAAATTCACCGGTAACGATATCCGGTAGGTTTGCACCATAAGATTTGCCAGGGTGCTGCTTGAGAAGCTGCTTGTAGGCAGGGTCTTTGCGTAGTTGCTCTAGGCCCATAGATTCACGTAGGGCGACGTATTCCATTTCTGGGGTAACAATGCCTTTGCGGGCGTAATACATTTGACTGACATTATTGCCAGCCTTAGCAACACGCGGCGCACTGATGTGTGCAAAGCGTAAATTTTGTGTTGCTTCATCTTGAGAGCGGGCAACTCCGTATTCAGAGCTTGGGCCGGAGAGTTGAACCGTGTCATTACGTTCCGCAATCCAAGCATCACGCAATCTTGGTAAACCCTTTTCAAGATTAATCACGATATCAGGATCGCTATAGGGTCCTGATGTGTCATAGACGGGTACAGGTGGATTGGGGATCATTTCTTCGCCAACACGAGTTGACAATTGTTCGATCATACGGATCGGCGCTTTTACATCGGGACGTGAACCTTGTAGATAGGTTTTTGTTGATGCTGGGTAAGCGAACTTCTGACCAAAGTCGCGCTCTAGGCTTTTTAAGCTAGGA
>CAJEZV010000132.1 GCA_903995005.1 uncultured beta proteobacterium | reverse complement strand
GGTGCAATGATGAAAGAAGCTGCCTGACCCAAATCGATCGCATCAAAAATCATGCCCACAGTTAATGGGATAGCAATCAAAATTACGCTCCAAATCGAAAGATACAAAAAGAACGCTGCTCTATTGGCCCAGCAAGCTAGGCAGCTCGAAAAGAGTGCTTGAGCAACTGACATATCTGCCCAGGCTATCAATACTGGAGAGAACCACATCAGCATTGCTATCGGAACGTATAGAAGACCCCCGAAAAAAAGTACCAAATAAATTTGGCGGAGTGCCTCAGGGGTAATGGCTTTGTCGCTTGTCATTAATGGAATAAGTAATTCAAAATCAACCAAGAGACTTAATGTAAAACTCATCAGCAAAATCAGCGCAGCATATACCAAGCCCAACTGCAAAATGCGCTTACGAACGAGTACGCTAGATCTTAGTGCGATCAAATACACCATTGGGCTGATGCGCTCTTTCTGAATTGCTTGACGGCAAGCGGTCATAAAGCCAGCCGATAATGTTGGCGTCAACAGTAGTACGGCAAACACACCAATTACCGGAACAATGACCGCCAATTGAGCAGCAAAGATATACATAAAGACTAGCATCAAGAACCCAAGGGGATTCTGCTTGAATAGCCAAATACCCTGTCTAATCCAGGTATAGCCTTCTTTGGGGGCGATGGAATTCAGTTTCATAGAGATCGACGGCTTAGAAGAATGCGCTCAAAGTGAGTCGGGTCATGAGGTGTCAGCATTTGTGCATCTCTCGGTAAATAAAAGTCCCAAAGGCGGGATACCCAAAAACGAAGAGCTGCTGCACGCAGCATGAGAGGCCAGCTTGCTTGCTCTTCTTTGGTTAAAGGACGTACTGCTTGATAAGCATTCATGAGCGCATCAAGACGTACGGGATCTAAGTCTTGTTTGTTATCTGCAAGACACCAATCATTTGCAGTAACTGCAAGATCAAACAACCACTTGTCAGTACCAGCAAAATAAAAGTCAAAGAAACCGCCTAATTGATCTTGTGAAGTATCGGTCGATCCTTGTGTGTCAAACAAGACATTGTCGCGAAAGAGATCGCAGTGGCAAGCACCTTGGGGAATGGTGTCATAAGCGACTGAGCTAAAAAATGCTTCTTGAGCAGCTAGCTCGTGAGTGAGTAAATCTTTTTGTGCGGTACTGAGATGAGGCAACACCAACGGAATAGTTTTTTGCCACCATCCCAAACTACGCAAGTTCTCTTGAGTCTTTACAAAATCTTTGCCAGCTAAATGCATCTTGGCGAGCATCTCGCCAACCATGGCGCAGTGCTTTGCTTCTGGTTGAAGTCTGGATAGGCCTGGTAGCTTGCTCACAATGGCGGCTGGCTTACCTTTGAGGGAAAACAGAATTTCACGTTTGTGATTCTCAATCGGCTTTGGAACAGGGATGCCCTTGTTTGCCAGATGGCGCATTAACTCAAGGTAGTAGGGCAGCTGTTGCGCTGATAGTCTTTCAAAGATGGTTAAAACATATTCTTGTTTCTTGCCAGATTGAATGGTGTCGAGAAAAAAATTCGAATTTTCAATACCGCCATGAATTCCACGAATTTCGCAGGCTTGACCAATATTGAAGTCTTCGGAAATCCAATGAGAAATATCGTCGAGTTCAATCGGGGTGAAAACGGCCATATAGCAGCAAATATTCTATGAATTTTTTTTACTGAATCGGAATACTGATACTAGGTACGCTCAGTAAATTACCTTCACCGGATTGTGCTCCAGGCTTTACTGAGTCTGGTGGAGACATTTCATAGGTCGTGTATTTTGTTTTTACTTGAACTTGCGTTGGGCTATTTGTATCTTTGTATTCTGTAATTTCTGTACCATTTGCATCTTTGTACTTATAGCTAGG
>CAJEZV010000131.1 GCA_903995005.1 uncultured beta proteobacterium | reverse complement strand
CTGCCTACGATAAATCGAATAAAAGGCAGCCCTGATTTTCCTTGCAAAAGCTATCGGCCTTAGTTTTAACTTTGGGTATTTTGGTTATTGTGTTATCTACCGCGCTCTACCTCATAGAGAATGCTGCGCAACCAGACATGTTTAAAAGTGTTGCTAACTCGATGTGGTGGGGGATCGTGACCATGACTACTACTGGCTACGGAGATATGGCCCCAGTTACCTGGATTGGTAGAGTGATTGGTGCGTGCGCTATGCTAGTAGGTATTGCAATGTTGGCCATGCCAGCGGGTATTTTATCGAATGGATTTGCTGAAGAGATTAAACGTCGCGAACAGTTGCGTGCTTGGCAAATTATTTCTAATTTGGAGCTTTTTTCTGGGTTGGAGTCTGGTTGTATTGCTGACATTGCTAATTGTCTCAAAACTCAAATTGTTCCGGCACGCTCTGCAGTGGTGAAGAAAAGTGCAGTTGCTGACTCAATGTTCTTTATTGTTGACGGAGAGGTGGAGGTAGAGATTAAGCCAAAACCACCTCAACCTATTCGCTTGAAAACTGGAGACATCTTTGGTGAGGCGGGTTTATTGGATAACAAGCGTCGGAATGCGACGATTAGAACAATCAAAACTACTCGCTTTCTAGTGCTTGAATTGCGTGATTTTCATCAGATTGCCAATGAGCATCCGGAGCTAATGGATCGAATCAAGACGATTGATGAAAAGCGCAAATCTTAAGGCATTCAATGCTAGAAGCGTAAACCGCCATAGAGTCGAAATTGGGAAGTGCTGCGTTCAATTTGATAGGCTACCGTGCCATAAAAGATGCCTTTTGAGGCATTGATGCCAGCCATTACTTGATACGTGGAAGGATAGACCGAAGCTGGGGTATTGGGCTGGCTAGCTGATGTAGTGTTAAAAATTTGGTAGGCGGCAATAAATGGAGACATAATTTTGGCGTCATAACTCACTTGGGCGCCGACCTTGGTTTGATATAAATAGGTTGTAAGGGCCGAATTATAGGTTCCCGTGCTACTGGTGTAGGCATCAAGAGAATCTTTGTATAGGGTGTAGCTAGCTCGAGGCGTAATCGTAAATCTGTTTATTTCGATCCGATCTGTCAATCCAGCTGCTGCAAAAAATCTGCTGTAATTGGTTGTGCCTGTTGAGCTACCTACGGTGGTCGTTGGATTTGAGCCTCCATATCCCGCGCTAAGGTCGGCCAGCCATGAATCGGTGAGTTGGTAAGCAAGATAAGGAGAAATTGTTAAACCAGTACTTTTATAAGTGCCATTGTTATAGGTAGTATTTGAGCTAGTGCTGTCTGCCGCCAGGGAAATGCCACTAATGAGTCGGTCATCATAATTGTACTCAAGGCCAATTAAACCTAAAACAACTGTACCATTTGAGGTGTATGGTGCAATATTGTTTTTAAATTAACCAATTAACAGCGCCTCGCATTCCGATGATGCGCTAACGATCTTTTGCTAGGTATTTTTACACCTTAAAATCTAGTTAAAATTGACACTAAAGAACTACCATGATGCTTTTTTTCTCATGGTTTTTTCTTTGCGAAATTGTTTTTTTTGTCTAGCAGTATCCGCTTGTACAGTACTTGGATCTGCGCCCATTGATCCGATACTCTCCAATGGCACACCCTTAATACAATCTGGGTTTAAGGATTTCAGTGGTAATGATGTATTACTGAAAACCTATCTTCGATCGCAGCCTAGACTAGAAAATACAGCAGCAAATTACCAGCAACAAAAGATTGGTTTCATCACGATTTATGTCGAGGGGGATGGCGCCGCATGGATCGCCAGGCAATATGCGCCAAAGAACCCTACCCCATTACACGCACTTAGCGCCCAAATGGCCATGCAGGATCCCAGCCCTTTGGTTGCCTACCTTGGT
>CAJEZV010000130.1 GCA_903995005.1 uncultured beta proteobacterium | reverse complement strand
TTTGTTTGGAAGTAAACCAATCTTCCCAGGCTAAACCACTCGCTAATTTATAAAGATCCTCTTCTTGCCTATAGGGTGCTTGTGCCATCTGCAATAAAACTCGGCTGGCAATTCTGGAGTGTAAATTCAGGGCCATTGCCCCAGAAATCGGCGCTGCAAGACCAATACCCCCTGTTGGACTTGTTGGCGTTGGATCAATCACCCAAGCCCCCAACGCTTTAGAATCTGGACGCACCGCAATCTCTGCAAGCTCCTGAGCCAGCGGCACTTCTAAACCGCCTGGACAAACAACAAAAAATCTCATGGGGCTAACAATCTAAAAAGGATAATCAGAAAAAGTAAGAGTTGCGCTTAGGGCTTAAACAGAACCAGCGCCACAACAATCACCAGCAAAATGACTGGCACTTCATTAAACCAGCGATACCAAACTCCAGACTTTGTATTCACGCTAGCACGAAATTTCTTTAGCAAGCCATAGCATGCGTGATGGTAGCCGATGATTAGCAAAACAAAAAATAGCTTCGCATGCATCCAGATATTACCAGCGCCAATACCAAAATACAGCCAGAGTATTAAGCCAAGTAGAACAGCTGGTACAGCTAAGATGGTCATAAACCGAAAGAGACGATCAGCCATACCCAAAAGACGCGCATACGCCTCTACATTTTTCTCATCAGCCAAGTTTACAAAGATGCGTGGTAGATAAAACAAGCCCGCAAACCATGAGGTGATAAGAACAATATGGAAGGTTTTAACCCAGAGATAAGCGTTCGTCATATTATTTAAGTGCGAATCTCGCCATGGCCCCTGACGATGTATTTAAGTGAAGTCAAGCCATCCAGACCAACTGGCCCACGGGCATGTAACTTGTCATTAGAAATGCCAATCTCTGCTCCCAAGCCGTACTCAAAACCATCTGCAAAACGGGTGCTGGCATTCACCATCACGCTGGCACTATCCACCTCGCGCAAGAAACGATCTGCTTGCGCTTTGTTATTGGTAATAATTGCATCGGTATGCTTACTGCCATAACGCTCGATATGATTCATGGCTTCATCGATATCGGCTACAGTCTTGATTGACAAAATAGGTGCTAAATATTCCGTTTGCCAATCTTCTTCAGTAGCATCTACTAAATTCTTGAAGCCATTTTCTTCAAGTGTTTTGCGCGTTAATGCATCGACACGCAACTCCACACCCTTGTCTTGATAAATCTTACAAAGCGTAGGTAGCACCTTTTGTCCAATAGCCTTGTTCACTAAGAGCGTTTCCATCGCATTGCATGGAGCGTAACGCTGTGTTTTAGCGTTGTCGCACACCTTCACTGCCATCGCAATGTCTGCATCGGCATCAATATAGGTATGGCAGATTCCATCTAAATGTTTGATCATTGGCACACGAGCCTCGGCCATCAAGCGTGCAATCAAGCTCTTACCGCCCCGTGGCACGATCACATCAATGTATTGCGTCATTGTGATCATTTCACCGACAGCACTACGGTCTGTAGTAGCCACCACCTGGACAGCATCCTTAGGTAGATTGGCTGCAGCCAAACCTT
The DNA here is from genome assembly GCA_903995005.1 of uncultured beta proteobacterium. Lineage (GTDB taxonomy): Bacteria > Pseudomonadota > Gammaproteobacteria > Burkholderiales > Burkholderiaceae > Polynucleobacter. The sequence goes on along the minus strand of CAJEZV010000130.1, from coordinate 382 downwards.
CTTGAATAATTTGAGCTAACAAAGTATTGGAATCAATCGCCTCAGAACCGCCGCGTAAAATCACTGCATTACCTGATTTCAGACAAAGCGCTGCTGCATCAATCGTGACATTTGGACGAGATTCATAGATGATGCCAATCACGCCAAGTGGAACACGCATTTGCCCAATTTCAATACCAGAAGCTTGCTTTTGAAAAGCAGAGATTTTCCCAATCGGATCATCTAGCGAAACGATTTGCTCAAGACCTAAAGCCATTGTTTCAATCGTCTTTGGAGTCATCGTGAGGCGATCTACAAATGCAGCATCTTGACCATTTTCTTTTGCGCGCTCTACATCTTGTAAATTGACTTTCTCAATATCACCTGCTTTTTGGCGAACAAG
>CAJEZV010000129.1 GCA_903995005.1 uncultured beta proteobacterium | reverse complement strand
AGCGCCCAATCTATGCCGGTAATGCCATTGCTACTGTGCAATCTGCTGATCCAATAAAGGTAATCACAGTGCGTACTACCGGCTTTGACCCGGTGGCTGCAACTGGTGGTATAGCTAGTATTGAAAAACAAGCGGCTGTTGATAGCAAATCTTCTTCATCATTTGTTGGTCGTGAATTAACAAAGTCTGATCGCCCTGAATTGACAGCTGCCAAGATTATTGTTTCTGGTGGTCGCGGTTTAGGCTCTGGAGAGAAGTATCAAGAGCTGATTGCTCCATTGGCTGACAAGCTAGGCGCTGCTTTAGGTGCTTCACGTGCTGCGGTAGATGCAGGTTATGTCCCAAATGATTACCAAGTTGGTCAAACTGGCAAGATTGTGGCTCCACAGCTCTATATTGCTGTTGGCATCTCTGGTGCAATTCAGCATTTAGCAGGTATGAAGGACTCTAAGGTGATTGTTGCAATCAACAAAGATCCAGAGGCGCCAATCTTTAGTGTTGCAGATTATGGTTTGGTTGCAGATCTCAATATTGCAGTTCCTGAGTTAACTAAAGCACTCAGTTAAAGGTAGTTGAATTATTTGATGTGAATAAAGAGGAGTAGTAATGCCATACGTAGCCCCAGTTAAAGACATGTTGTTTGTGATGAATGAGTTAGCTGGGCTATCGGAAGTTGTTGCTTATCCTTCTTATGCCGAGGCTGGTGCTGATGTTGATTTGGCGCCAGCAATTTTGGAAGAGTCTGCAAAATTTAATCAAGACGTGGTTGCTCCGCTCAACTGGCCAGGCGATCAAAATCCAAGCTCTTGGAAAGAGGGTGTTGTTACAACCACCCCTGGTTTTAAGGAGGCATTTGAGCAATTTGCTGCTGCAGGTTGGCAGGGTGTAGTGCATCCTGCTGAGTTTGGTGGTCAAGGCCTGCCAAAATTAATTGCTACTGCCTGTTTTGAAATGGTTCATTCAGCAAGCTTGTCCTTTGCTTTGTGTCCGATGCTGACCGATGGTGCAATTGAGGCTTTATTAACAGCCGCAAGCCCAGAGATTCAAGAGCAATTCGTGCCGAATATGATTTCAGGTGAGTGGACCGGCTCCATGTGCTTGACCGAGCCACAAGCGGGCTCCGATTTATCTATGGTTCGTTCCAAAGCTGTGCCTGAAGGTGATGGCGCCTACAAAATATTTGGTACCAAAATCTATATCACCTATGGTGAGCACGATATGGCTAAGAATATTGTCCACTTGGTCTTGGCAAGAACTCCAGATGCGCCAGAAGGTGTAAAGGGAATCTCTTTGTTTGTAGTTCCAAAGTTCTTGGTTAATGCGGACGGCTCTCTAGGTAAGCGTAACGATGTTCATTGCGTTTCGATTGAGCATAAGTTAGGAATTAAGGCGAGCCCAACAGCAGTCTTGCAGTTTGGTGATCATGGTGGCGCTATTGGCTACCTGGTTGGTAAAGAAAATCGCGGCCTGGAATACATGTTTGTGATGATGAATGCAGCTCGCTTTGCAGTAGGCATGCAAGGGATTGCAGTTGCTGAGCGAGCTTATCAAAAGGCAGTGCAGTATGCAAAGGATCGTGTGCAAAGTCGTGATCTCGCTGGATCTCCGGGCCCAGTGGCGATTATTCATCAGCCAGATGTCAAGCGCATGTTAATGACTATGCGCGCCTATACAGAAGCTTCTCGTGCATTAGCTTATTACGCGGCGGCTGCATATGATGCACAGCATGCAGGCCCTGATGAAGCACAGCGTAAAGCGAACCAGGCTATTTATGAATTCTTAGTGCCGATTGTGAAAGGCTTCTCTACTGAGATGTCGATTGAGGTTGCTAGCTTAGGAATTCAGGTGCATGGCGGCATGGGATTCATTGAAGAGACGGGAGCCGCACAACATTACCGCGATGCTCGTATCTTGACGATTTATGAAGGAACCACTGCTATTCAGGCGAATGACTTGATTGGTAGAAAAACCGTACGTGATGGTGGCGCTACTG
>CAJEZV010000128.1 GCA_903995005.1 uncultured beta proteobacterium | reverse complement strand
TTGCTCTTCCTGTGGTTCTAGGTAGTTCAATGCTGCAACGATGTCCCAGCGATCCATTTGTCCGTGATTTAGTAATTGAGTGCCTTGATATAAACCATTCCAGTTGCCTAGGCCAACAGTATTGCTGGTAGCAAAGATTCGAAAAGCAGGATTAGGATTGATCACTCTGTTTTGATCGAGTAGAGTGAGGCGGCCTTCTCGCTCCAGCATTCTCTGGATAACAAACATCACATCTGGCTGGCCTGCATCATATTCATCGAGGATGAGCGCAACAGGGCGTTGCAAACTCCATGGAATGAGCCCCTCTTGAAAGCGGGTAATTTGTTTACCATCTTCTAAGGCGATCACATCCTTACCAATCAGATCCATGCGGGTGATTTGGCCGTCTAGATTAATACGCAAGCAGGGCCAATTGAGGCGAGCAGCCACTTGCTCTATATGGGTTGACTTGCCAGTACCATGCATGCCTTGCAGCATGACTCTTCGATTGAAGGCAAATCCCGCCAGAATGGCTAATGTAGCCTCCGGATTCAGTTGATAGCTTGGGTCAATACGGGGTACTAGCTCCGTAGCCTCGATGAATGCAGGAATCTGAAAATCCGCAAAGCCACAACATTCCGGAAAGGCCGCATGCAAGGAAACCCGCTTTTCAGGCTGCAAACCCATTAAATCAATTGAAGAAGTGCTTTCAGCCATTTCCTTGCCTTTAAAAGTCTTAATATGTTGTCAAATATATTCCATATTGGGGTTTATATGCTTGACTTTACTAAAAATACGCGATTATTATTCATATTGTAGAACAAATTGTTCCGTTTAATTGAATACCTAGGAGAGCTTTATGTCTAAGTCTGGCGCTAATTTACCTACCGGCCCGCAAAAAATGACCCCTTCTGAAGCATTTGTCGAGACGATGGTCGCCAATAAGGTGAAGGATATCTTTGGAATCATGGGCTCTGCCTTTATGGACGCGATGGATATTTTTGCTCCGGCAGGTATTCGTTTGATCCCTGTTGTTCATGAGCAGGGTGCAGCACACATGGCTGATGGCTATGCCCGTGTTAGCGGAAGCCATGGTGTCGTGATCGGCCAAAATGGGCCCGGTATTAGTAACTGCGTTACCGCAATTGCAGCTGCTTATTGGGCACACAGCCCAGTAGTGATCATCACACCTGAAACAGGAACAATGGGCATGGGCTTAGGCGGGTTCCAAGAAGCCAATCAACTTCCAATGTTCGAAGAGTTCACAAAATATCAGGGCCATGTAAACAATCCTAAGCGCATGGCTGAATTTACTGGCCGCTGTTTTGATCGCGCCCTATCTGAGATGGGTCCAACCCAACTCAATATCCCTCGTGATTATTTCTATGGTGAAATCGAAGTAGAAATTCCGCAGCCGAATCGCCTCGATCGAGGCCCTGGTGGTGAGAAGAGTTTAGATGAGGCAGCAGAGCTCTTGGCTAACGCTAAGTTCCCAGTCATTATTTCTGGTGGCGGCGTAGTGATGGGTGATGCTGTAGAGGAGTGCAAAGCATTTGCAGAGCGCCTTGGTGCTCCAGTAGTGAATAGCTATTTACACAATGATTCTTTCCCAGCAAGCCACCCACTGTGGTGTGGCCCTCTCGGTTATCAGGGCTCTAAAGCTGCGATGAAGCTGATCTCGCAGGCAGACGTGGTGGTTGCACTTGGTTCACGCCTTGGGCCATTTGGCACTTTGCCACAACACGGCATGGACTACTGGCCTAAAAATGCAAAGATTATTCAAATCGATGCCGACAACAAGATGCTCGGCTTAGTGAAGAAAATTTCTGTAGGAATTTGTGGTGATGCTAAGGCTGCTGCAGTTGCATTAACCAAGCGCTTAGAAGGTAAGACCTTAGCCTGTGATGCAAGCAAGGCTGAACGTGCAAAAACGATTGCAGCAGAAAAAGCAGCATGGGAAAAAGAGTTAGATGATTGGACTCATGAAAAAGACCCATTCAGCTTAGACATGATTGAAGAGCAG
>CAJEZV010000127.1 GCA_903995005.1 uncultured beta proteobacterium | reverse complement strand
TACCCTTCTGAATGTCACGCTGATTATTTTGACTTTGGGCGTATCGAGGCTCTTAAACCTGCTATTGAGGCTTGTGGCATTTCTACTCTTTCTCAATCCCCAATGCTTGGCTTCCATAAGCAGATGGATAACCGCATCAAGCTCTTGGAAGAGATTCTGTCTTTTCGTATGCAGGGCGTTGAGTTCGATAATGGTGATATGTATGTTGACGGCCATAAGGCTGCTTCTGACGTTCGTGATGAGTTTGTATCTGTTACTGAGAAGTTAATGGATGAATTGGCACAATGCTACCATGTGCTCCCCCAACTTGATATTAATAACACTATAGACCACCGCCCCGAAGGGGACGAAAAATGGTTTTTAGAGAACGAGAAGACGGTTACGCAGTTTTGCCGCAAGCTGGCTGCTGAACGCCCTCTTAAGGATATTCGCGATGAGTATAATTACCCCAAAAAGAAAGGTATTAAGGATGAGTGTTCAAGATTGCTGGAGGCCTCCACTATGAAATCGCGTAGAGGCTTTGCTATTCAGCGTTTGATGAATGCAATGCGACAGGCTCATGCTGATGGTTGGTTTATCGTTTTTGACACTCTCACGTTGGCTGACGACCGATTAGAGGCGTTTTATGATAATCCCAATGCTTTGCGTGACTATTTTCGTGATATTGGTCGTATGGTTCTTGCTGCCGAGGGTCGCAAGGCTAATGATTCACACGCCGACTGCTATCAGTATTTTTGTGTGCCTGAGTATGGTACAGCTAATGGCCGTCTTCATTTCCATGCGGTGCACTTTATGCGGACACTTCCTACAGGTAGCGTTGACCCTAATTTTGGTCGTCGGGTACGCAATCGCCGCCAGTTAAATAGCTTGCAAAATACGTGGCCTTATGGTTACAGTATGCCCATCGCAGTTCGCTACACGCAGGACGCTTTTTCACGTTCTGGTTGGTTGTGGCCTGTTGATGCTAAAGGTGAGCCGCTTAAAGCTACCAGTTATATGGCTGTTGGTTTCTATGTGGCTAAATACGTTAACAAAAAGTCAGATATGGACCTTGCTGCTAAAGGTCTAGGAGCTAAAGAATGGAACAACTCACTAAAAACCAAGCTGTCGCTACTTCCCAAGAAGCTGTTCAGAATCAGAATGAGCCGCAACTTCGGGATGAAAATGCTCACAATGACAAATCTGTCCACGGAGTGCTTAATCCAACTTACCAAGCTGGGTTACGACGCGACGCCGTTCAACCAGATATTGAAGCAGAACGCAAAAAGAGAGATGAGATTGAGGCTGGGAAAAGTTACTGTAGCCGACGTTTTGGCGGCGCAACCTGTGACGACAAATCTGCTCAAATTTATGCGCGCTTCGATAAAAATGATTGGCGTATCCAACCTGCAGAGTTTTATCGCTTCCATGACGCAGAAGTTAACACTTTCGGATATTTCTGATGAGTCGAAAAATTATCTTGATAAAGCAGGAATTACTACTGCTTGTTTACGAATTAAATCGAAGTGGACTGCTGGCGGAAAATGAGAAAATTCGACCTATCCTTGCGCAGCTCGAGAAGCTCTTACTTTGCGACCTTTCGCCATCAACTAACGATTCTGTCAAAAACTGACGCGTTGGATGAGGAGAAGTGGCTTAATATGCTTGGCACGTTCGTCAAGGACTGGTTTAGATATGAGTCACATTTTGTTCATGGTAGAGATTCTCTTGTTGACATTTTAAAAGAGCGTGGATTACTATCTGAGTCCGATGCTGTTCAACCACTAATAGGTAAGAAATCATGAGTCAAGTTACTGAACAATCCGTACGTTTCCAGACCGCTTTGGCCTCTATTAAGCTCATTCAGGCTTCTGCCGTTTTGGATTTAACCGAAGATGATTTCGATTTTCTGACGAGTAACAAAGTTTGGATTGCTACTGACCGCTCTCGTGCTCGTCGCTGCGTTGAGGCTTGCGTTTATGGTACGCTGGACTTTGTAGGATACCCTCGCTTTTCTGCTCCGG
>CAJEZV010000126.1 GCA_903995005.1 uncultured beta proteobacterium | reverse complement strand
CGCATCAAACCCACTGCAATCGAATACATCCAGAAACATAAAGCCATTAAAAGCATGCCCCACAACATCGTTTGTGCCATTGCGGGTGCTTTTGTCAGAGAAACTGAGGCACCCTGATGTAAGGTATTCCACCATTTCACTGAGAAATAAATAATCGGTACGTTCACTACGCCTACCAAAGCCAAAATGGCGCCTGCTTTATCGGCACGACGGGGGTTATCAATGGATGCCTGCAAGGCAATAAAACCCAGATATAAAAATAGCAAGATCAATTCAGAAGTTAGACGTGCATCCCAGACCCACCAAGCACCCCACATTGGTTTACCCCAAAATGCTCCAGTCCATAAAGATAGGAACGCCATCCATGCTCCAATCGGGGCTAAAGCTTGGGCCATCATGGCGGATAAGCGGGTATTAAAAACTAAGCCTAGTCCAGCCCATGTAGCCATCACAAGATATAAAAACATCGACATCCATGAAGCAGGTACATGAACAAAAATAATGCGATAACCCTGACCTTGAACTGCATCTACTGGAGCAACAAAAAAGCTGATCCACAAACCAGCCAATCCAAAGATGGCAGCAAGCGCCCAAAAAATAGGGATCAATTTTCCGGCGAGCGGATAAAAGGCGCTAGGGCTTGATAACTTAAACCAGTTAATCAAGCGACTATTAGAAAAAGAGGAATTATTTACCTGATTCATTCAATCGCAATCTTTACGGCAGCGGTACTAACCCAAGGTACAAATGCTAAAGCCAAAATCAATAAGGCGCTGAGCAAGGAAAAATGGCCAGATACATCCAAACCTACGCTATTAGCATATACAGCACCAGCACCGAAAATTAGTACTGGAATATACAAAGGCAAAATTAATAAGCTCATCAATACACTACCCCCGCGGACCCCCAGGGTTAAAGCCGCACCAATCGAACCCAACAAAGATAGTACTGGAGTTCCCAGTAAGAGGGTGGCCATCAATACAGATAAAGAATTGACATCCAAATCAAATTGAATACCAATAATCGGGGCCAAGAGCACCAAAGGTAGACCACAAACCATCCAATGTGCAATGATTTTTCCTGCAACTAACAACACCATAGGTTGCGGGGATAAAGCCATCTGCTCCAAAGCACCGTCCTGGTAGTCAGCAGCAAACATGCGATGCAAACCCAATAAGGTAGCCAGCAACGCTGCAACCCAAATGACGCCTGGGGCAATTTTTCGCAATAAAGCGGTATCAGCACCAATACCCAGTGGAAATAGGCTTGTTACCACGACAAAGAAAAACAATGCAGTAAGGACTTCACTCTTTCGGCGCATCACCAAAAGCAAGTCTCGACGAATAATGGCAAGTAAGGCTCTCATAGCTCTAGAACCTGTACGTTCGGAATATGAACTTCCTGATGGCTTGTCAATACAACAAGTCCACCGCTAGCAATATGCTCAATAATCAGATTCTGAAGCTCATGAACTGCCTCTATATCTAAGGCATTAAAGGGTTCATCCAAAATCCACAGCTTAGCCTGACGCGTTAACATGCGCGCCATGAAAACGCGGCGCTTTTGTCCAGCAGACAAACAATTAACGGATAAATTTTCACGGCCTCGCAAACCAAACCGGCATAAAGCAGCCAATGCTTGTTCTTGCGAAAGAGAAACATCATCTAATGCTGCATACATCTGTAGATTTTCTAAGGCAGTGAGATCTTCTTTTAAAGCATCTCGATGGCCCAGAAATAAGAGTTCGCGATGATAAGTAGCTGGGTTAATAGCAATTGAATGATCACACCAGAAAACTTCACCAGACTCTGGTTTTGACAAACCCGTTAACAGCCGCAATAGACTCGTTTTACCAACACCATTCTCGCCACGGACATGCAAACAATTTCCGGATGTAATCTGAATATTGAGATCCGCAAATAATTGTCTTTCACCTCGAACGCAGCGCAGTCCGCGGCCTTCCAGTACGAGGGTGGATTTACTAGAGATTTTAGAAAGATTGGCTGTCATGTGAGGTTGTGGCTTGAATCAAACCA
>CAJEZV010000125.1 GCA_903995005.1 uncultured beta proteobacterium | reverse complement strand
TACGTTGCCGAGCTACCATCAGCTGGTGAGTTCAGCATCTTTAACCGCAGTTGGTATAACCGTGCAGGGGTTGAGAAAGTAATGGGTTTTTGCACAGATGCTCAGTACAAGCAATTTATGGCATCAGTAAATGATTTTGAAGGTTTGTTGGTTGACTCTGGGATTCAGATTATCAAGTACTACTTAGATATTGATAAAAAAGAGCAGGAAGAACGTCTAGAGAATAGAAAAGCTGACCCTCTAAAGCAGTGGAAAATTAGCCCTATCGATGAACAAGCACAGCATAAGTGGAATGATTACAGTGTTGCACGCGATCTGATGCTGCAACAAACCAGCTCTGTAAAAGCACCTTGGACTGTAGTGAATGCCAATAACAAGAAACACACGCACATAAATCTAATTCGAGATCTTTTATCTAGGGTCAAATACCCAAAAAAGGATGAAAAGATTTTGGCTGTTGACGCTGATATTGTGATGCCTTGCCCGCCATTGGGAAAAAACCTCCCAAAGTAGCGCCCTAGTTTCTTTTTTAGCTTACAAAGAATTGTTTCGCATCAGTGACGAGTTCGCCTGGTAACTCTTCAGGGATATAGTGGCCGCAAGGGATAGTTTTCCCAGAGACATTTTCAGCGACCACTTTCCAATCCTCAATCGGCTTAAAGCATTTGTGAACCAAGCCGTGCTCTCCCCATAAAACTCTGAATGGCATCCTGAGCTTTTTACCTGCAGCTCTATCAGCTCGATCATGTACTAGGTCAATGCTGGCAGCAGCTCTATAGTCCTCGCACATGGAATGCATGCTTTGTGGATTACTTACACCCGCAAGGTATTCGGCCCAACGCTCAAGAGAAAAGATGCCTGTACCAGCATGACGACCCATATGTTGCTTAATCCAAAACTCCGGATTAGCTGCAATGAAGGTTTCTGGAATAGGCTCTGGCTGAATTAAAAAGAACCAATGCCAATAGCCTTTAGCAAATTCCATGGTGGTGTTGTCATACATGGTCAGTGTTGGAGAGATATCTAAGACCATCAAACGCAAAACACTATCAGGAAAGTCCATAGCCAACCTATGTGACACTCGGCCACCACGATCATGTCCTAGCAAGAAAAATTGCTGATAGCCTAAAGATTGCATTAAAGCATGCTGATCTGCTGCCATTGATCTCTTGCAGTAAGTTGAATGATCAGCTTTGCCATGAGGTTTGGCAGATTGTCCATAGCCACGCAGATCAGAAGCCACCACAGTAAAAGATTTGGCTAACTCTGGAGCAACCAATTCCCAGATTGCCTGAGTTTGTGGAAAGCCGTGTAATAGCAATATGGGTGGCCCATTACCACCAACTTGAGAGACAATCTCTATGGGACCGTCATCTGATGGGACGGTAACTCTTTTTTGCTCAAAGCCAGGAAATACCATAGTCATATCGTATCCAATCAACAAGAGTCTCTGAAGAAGTCCTTGGAGTACTAACGCGCCGCCATCGTTTGAATTTCAGCAACGGTGACATAACCCTTATTGCCGGTATCAATATAACTAAAGTGATCATAGATGCGAGGCATGCAGCCTTTAGCCTCACTCATAGTCAACTTGCCATCACGATTTGTATCGCATTTAGCAAAACGCTCAGCAATTTCTTTATTGCGAGATACCTCATCGGCATGCGCCGGTAAGGATAAAGCCATCATTGCACAAGTAAAAAATAAAATCGCTTTTGAAAGATGGGTTCTCATGAATATCTCTTATTTGCTGGTTGGACTTGGGTTTGCAGAGGTTTCAAGGGCTACTTTAACAACTGTTTTTGCCATCGCAATGAATGAATCAACAGAGCCACCAGCAGTTCTGAAAGACTCGCCCTGAACGGTTACTAAACCTTCGCCTAATAATGTATTAGACTGACTGTCAGTAATTTTGCTCTCAACTAAAAGTGCTGGGGTTTTAGAGTTAACTCCACTTGCATATGCAGCAGCATTCATAGCAAGGCCAATAGGTGTGAAATTCCATGGTTGCAGACTATCTGCTGAACTCTCTGCGCCAGTAATACCAACAGAAATACGGGCAACGTC
>CAJEZV010000124.1 GCA_903995005.1 uncultured beta proteobacterium | reverse complement strand
AACCAATTGATCTAATCATCTTTATCAACACCCGAGAACCACATGCAATTAACTGAACTCAAAGTCCTCCACGTATCCGCTCTACTCGAAATGGCAGCTAGTTTAGAGATTGAAAATACGCAACGGATGCGCAAACAAGAATTGATGTTTGCCATTCTGAAAAAACGCGCGAAGGCTGGTGAAACAGTATTCGGTGACGGCACTTTAGAAGTATTGCCCGATGGTTTTGGGGTATCGCTGTGCTGAAGGAGATCAGACAGATGTGGAAAAACAGAATTTTGGGGATTTGCTTAAGAAAAAAAGGAGGGGAGGTAAATTGCTGGAAATGAACGCTCTATTGAAAGCGCTAAACAACTGTTAAGCGCAATACTACACTAAAAAACGGGTCTTACAAGTACGTAAAGCAGGAAAACCACAGGCTCAACGGGTGAACCTGTGGTCTGAGACTATTTACAGGTGACTATCAATAAAGGCAGACAACTGGGATTTGGCCAAAGCGCCTACTTTTTGAGCGACCACAGTGCCATTTTTGAAGAGGATCAGCGTTGGAATGCCACGGATATTGAACTGGGCTGGAACGCCTTGGTTCTCATCCACGTTCATTTTTGCGATTTGCAACTTATCGCCATATTCGCCAGCAAGCTCTTCCAGGATGGGCCCGATCATTTTGCAAGGTCCACACCACTCGGCCCAGAAGTCGAGCAGAACAGGTTTATCGGACTTGAGGACGTCTTGTTCGAAAGAGGCGTCAGTTACATATTTAATGCCGGCACTCATGAAAATTCCTTATTTAGACTTATTTAGCGAGTTATTTAATTATGGCGTTACAACGCTTATATTAGCAATAAGCGGAACGTTCTGCTCAAAATACAAAAATTACTGAATTAATGCCCCAACCTTTTCCCACCATTTCTGATCAAAGGCAGCCACAGGCTTGGGCAATAACGCCCAATGACCATGCGCTTACCCAATTAGCAGAAGGGATTTGGGATTGTGCAATGCAAACCAAGCAACGCCCCTTGGTGGTGCTCAGTACTGCTGGGCCATTAATTGGGGTGAGGGCGGCTTTAGAGCAAAACCGACCAAAAGATCTACCAAGCAATATCGCCTTCTTACCCCAAGTGATTAGCTTTGCAGATTGGTTAGAGGCAGCGCCAGGGGCATGGCAGTTTCCAAAGAAACAAACCGATTTAGAAAGATGGTTATCGGTCTATATCAATTTGCGCAAACATCCCAAACTCAAAGCTTGGTTTAAAGCGGAGAGTGATTCGGGCGCGTGGGGTTTAGCAAAGTCTGTGATTGATGCTTGCGATATTTTGTCTGAAGCCATCATTCCCCAATTGCATGAAGAGTTAAATCAATTAACTAAGAGCAACAAACTTGACGCAGAAGCATGGACCAAGAAATTAGAAGTCCTATTAGAAAAAACAATCGCACTAGCGTATCCAGATCTTTCACGAAAAGTAGTCGATCAAGAGTCTGAAGTGTTGTTGACTTTCTGGCGCTACCTCAGCGGTGCTGGAGATGCCGTTTTTCGCAAGCAGTTTGCGATGGCAGCCCACTTAGATTTAGCAAAAGCCAATCAAGAGCAGGCTCGCCCATTTATTTGGGTTCAGACTGCAGACCCCAAGCCGATTGACCAAGAGGTAATGGACAAGTACTTGGCTAGCTATGCGCAATATGCTCCAGTGATTAAGATTGCATTAGATTGGCAGCCGGTTGCCTTATGGTCTGAAGCCCTTGCCGGAGAGAGCCCAGCTGGTGATCTGGTTGAGTTAAATGCAGGGCAAGAGCAGCAACTCAGTAGCAATATCAAAACAGCGCATTACCAAGATTGGCATTTGATCTCAGCCAGACGTTTTGAAGAACTAGCCTGGGCCGCTACTAAAACGATTGAGTCACATTTAATTGCTGGTAAAAAGAATATTGCTTTAGTAGCTCAGGATCGCCTGGCGGCAAGAAGGGTGAGAGCATTGTTAGCGCGTTTAGGCCCAGCCTTAAATATCCGCGATGAAACGGGTTGGAAGATTGACACTACTAGAGCAGCAGCAGCAATTAATAGTTGGCTAGAGAGA
>CAJEZV010000123.1 GCA_903995005.1 uncultured beta proteobacterium | reverse complement strand
ATATACTAAGATTTACTACGACGGAACAGCCAATTGGGTAAAACTCAATCCAGGCATGGAAAAAGCCGCGGCGTTTCTTGAAACGCACCGTTATGCTTATTTAATGGGTGGCAGTATGGGCTTTAGCAAAATGGAAGGAACGACAGCAAATACCAGAGATAAGGTTGCCTACTTTGCCTTGCAAAATATTCAAGACTCCATGACTAGAAGTGGAAAAGGCTGGAATGCACAAAGTAATATTGAGGTATCCAAGCCATTAATTGCCGGCGGCATCATGACCAGTAAACTTTGCGGCGAGCAAAAAGATCAATCTGGATCTCCTATCAATAGCGCATGGGTACCAACAACAATCTCTGCCTTGCTTGTTGGAGAAGATATTGAGCAAGACCCATTAGGCAATCTCGCTAATCCCAATAAAATTTCTAATCCGGATAATTTAAAGTTTTCAGAAAAGCTAAGAACGCTCTTTATTGGCGAGGATAGCAGTACTCATGTGAATAACTTTATATGGGCTTATAACGTTGATACCAAGAAGCTTAGTCGCATAGCCTCAATGCCATCAGGTGCTGAAGCAACGGGACTTGGAGTGGTGGATGACCTTAATGGCTGGATGTATATCACTGCAAACTTTCAACATCCAGGTGACTGGCTAGGAAAGCTCCATAACACTGTCAAACCAACCTTGGATCCACTGATCAAAAAGAATTATAAAGATTGCTTTGGTGCAGCTGTTGGCTATATCACAGCCGCTCCCCTAGGAATAAAAATAAGCTAAATAACGCGCCATAACGGCACTGATTATAAGGAAAATATGACCCGTTACTTTATTTGGCAATAATCCGTAGTACTCAGCATCTATTTTGGCTACTTACTTATTCTAGATAATTCCATAGCTAAAATTTGGTTTGCATTTTTTGTCTTTACAACTTTAGGTCTAGTTGGCGTAATGGACCAGATACAAAAAAAGCATGCGATTTTACGTAATTATCCAGTCATTGGGCATTTACGATTTTGGCTTGAATTTATTCGCCCTGAAGTGCGCCAGTACTTTTTGGAGTCGGATAGCGAAAAATTACCGTTTTCACGAAATCAACGCGCTTTGGTATATCAGCGCTCAAAGAATTTATCAGATCAGCGCCCTTTCGGAACAATTGAAAATGTCTATTCAAATGGACATGAGTGGCTAAGCTACTCTAATGCTCCATCGCAAATAGCAATTAATCTTAATAGCTTGCGAGTGAATATTGGAAATCAAAATTGCGCACAACCTTACTCAATTTCTATTTTTAATATTTCAGCCATGAGTTTTGGGTCTTTGTCGGCCAATGCAATTCTTGCATTAAATAAAGGTGCAAAACTAGGTGACTTTGCTCAGGATACCGGCGAGGGATCGGTATCTAAATATCATAAAGTATATGACGGCGATCTCATATGGGAGATCGGCTCTGGTTACTTTGGCTGTCGATTTGATGATGGGCGGTTTGACCTAGAGAAGTTCGTTCAAGTTGCCGCTGACCCACAAATTAAAATGGTTGAGATTAAATTATCTCAGGGCGCAAAGCCAGGTCACGGTGGAATTTTGCCAGCAGCCAAGATTACCGCTGAAATTGCCCAAACCCGTGGAGTGCCTATGGGGGTTGATTGTATTTCGCCTAGTCGGCATACCGCTTTTAGCAATCCCGTTGAAATGCTCGAATTTATTACTACCTTAAGGGAAAAATCAAGTGGCAAGCCAGTTGGTATCAAGTTGTGCGTTGGAAAACCAGATGATTGGTTTGCTATTCTAAAGGCGATGATTGAAACAAGATTAGCTCCAGACTTTATTGTTGTTGACGGTAGCGAAGGAGGAACTGGAGCAGCTCCTGTTGAATTTATTGACCACATTGGGATGCCAATGAGGGATAGCCTGCGCTTGATTCACACTACATTGATTGCAGCAAATCTTCGAGATAGAGTGAAGATTGGCGCTGCAGGAAAAATCATTTCTGCATTTGACATTGTCAGGGTATGCTCAATAGGTGCTGATTGGTGCAATTCTGCAAGGGGTTTTATGTTTGCTATTGGGTGTATTCAATCTAGAACTTGTAATAC
>CAJEZV010000122.1 GCA_903995005.1 uncultured beta proteobacterium | reverse complement strand
GTATCGAAAGGCATTAATTGAATTTTTTACATTCAATTCTTTGGCAGGCCAAAGGCCCGGATGGCCGATGAGATCTAGTAAAAAACCAATTCTATAGTGCTCAGTTGACCAAATATTGACCAAGCTCGTTCATCTTATGGAGCGCCCAGGTAGGGCGTAGGTTGATTCGGCAGGTTTCTAGGATTTTCAAGTTAATCTTATAAACGGCTTATGTAGTGTGCCTCCAAGGTAATTTTAGGGGTTATCTCTTATATATAAAATTCTTCAAATACAGAATTATGCAAATTAATCTGCTGAGAATATGTGTTTTTAGTCTATAAAAAGCATCCTATGCTGCGAATATTCCTACAAAATGAAGTTTGCTTGTATTGTATTTTTGTTGCCATGGATGCTTCTTATTTAGGATTATTTGGTTGGGCTAAAAAGTAACATCATGCGTGCCTTATAGTGGGTAAAACATTTATAAATTAGGAGGCAATATGCTGCATTCAGTAATGAAGTGTGTGTTTTTGTGCTTAAGTGGCTTTTTATTACTGAGTCCAAATGTCTATTCGCAGTCGGCGGCGAATTATCCTAATAAACAAGTCACCTTTATTCTGACTCAGGCACCTGGAGGTGCAAACGATATTACCGGCAGGGCAATTGCGCAGAAATTATCTGACATGCTTAAAGTACCCTTTATCGTAGATAACAGACCTGGTGCAGGTGGCAATATTGCAGCCCAATACGTAGCTAAGGCACCCAAGGATGGTTATACGCTTTTGCTTGCATTAGGAAATACGATCGTTATTAATCCCTATCTTTATAAAAACACAGGGTTCGATGCGCAAAAAGATTTTGAACCAGTGGCACCTATAGTCAGAGCCCCATATGTGCTAGTTACCAATCCGTCATTTCCACCAAAAACAGTTAAAGAGTTGATCACTTATGCTCAGGCAAGGCCTGGAGAACTTTTTTATGGTTCAGCTGGAAATGGCACGCCTAACCATCTATTGTTTGACTTATTCAAGTACCTTACTAAAACAAACATTGTTCATGTTCCTTACAAAGGAGCAGCTGCCTCGGCAATGGATACGGTATCGGGCCAAGTTCCTATGAATTTTTCAAGCCTACCTTTAGCATTGCCTTTAATTAAAGATGGCAGATTGCGAGCTCTTGGAATTACTTCAGTAACAAGATCTCCATTAGCTCCGGAAATTCCACCAATTGCCGATACAGTGCCAGGGTTTAATCCTGATATGTGGGTTGGTATTCTGGCTCCATCCGGAACACCCAAGGATATTGTCGCTAAGTTACACAGCGATATTCAGAAGGCACTTAACAGCAAAGATTTTCGCGACAGTATGACTGAAAAAGGTTTAGATATTGCGCCAACTGCATCGCCTGCTGACTTTTCTAAAATGATTGCTGTCGAATCTGTGCGCTGGAAAAAAATTATCGCTGAATCCGGCGCCTCTATCGATGAATAACTCCCTTATTTAATTGAAATTTGATTATGAAAATTACGCGTCTTGAAGTCTTTACCCTTAAAGCCCCTCAATCAGGTAGACCACATTGGGTTAGTCATTTTATTGTTCCCACTGCCAATGAAATCCTAGTACGTATTTATACTGATGAAGGTATTGATGGCTTTGGATTGGCTACAAGCTATACACCAATTGATTTTGCTGTTAAAGCATTTAAGTCTGGCATCGGTGATTTAATTATTGGTGAAGATCCTTTAGCGCCTGAGCGTGTTTATAAAAAATTGTTTGCGCTTACAACAAGCAGAATGGCAAGTGAAAAGGGTTGGTCAAGAGAGGCGGTGATCCGAATTTCTTCGGCGATTGATATTGCACTTTGGGATATCGTTGGTAAAGCTGCTAATTTACCTTTGTATCGAATTTTTGGTGGCTTTCGTAGTGAGGTTCCTGCCTATGTCACCTGCGCTTATTATCGCGATGGCAAAGATGATGCAGAGTTACGCGATGAGGTCCAGAAATTGGTCGACCAAGGACATACTGGTTTCAAGGCAAAGGTTGGAGGCTTACCCCTTGAAAGAGATATCGAGCGTATGGCGCTCATAAGAGAAATCATCGGCGATAAAAAAGATTTGATGATTGATGTAAATCGAGCTTGGGATCTAGAAACGGCAATTAGAGGCGCTCAATTATTGG
>CAJEZV010000121.1 GCA_903995005.1 uncultured beta proteobacterium | reverse complement strand
GATATTGCGAAATTCAAGCCCGCACGCATTTGCATTTCCCCTGGCCCCTGCAGTCCTGCAGAAGCCGGCATCTCAGTGGAGACCATCAAACGCTATGCAGGACAGATTCCGATCCTCGGTGTATGCCTTGGCCATCAAGCCATTGGCGAAGCATTTGGTGGCAAGGTAATTCGCGCCCAGAAAGTCATGCACGGCAAGACTGACTTGATTCACCACACAGGCGTAGGCGTTTTCAAAAACCTACCAGACCCCTTTAAAGTCACGCGTTACCACTCACTCGCTATTGAAAAAAGTTCCTTACCTGCAGTACTGGAAGTAACTGCCACCTCTTCTGATGGAGAGATCATGGGTGTACGCCATCGTGAACTCGCAGTTGAAGGCGTGCAATTTCATCCCGAGTCCATTCTCTCTGAGCACGGCCATGCCCTACTCAAAAATTTCTTACTTAATCAGTAATTCAGTAAAAGAATATGAGCGCTACGCCAATTACTCCTCAAGAAGCACTGCAACGTTGCATTGAACATCGCGAACTCTTTCATGATGAAATGACTGCGATGATGCGTCTGATAATGAGCGGGGAAATGTCACCAGAGCTTGTGGCTGGCTTATTGGTAGCTCTACGCACTAAAAAAGAGACTGTCGGAGAAATCGCCGCGGCAGCACAAGTCATGCGTGAATTTGCAACCAGCGTTCATGTGGATGACCGCGCACATCTGGTCGATGTTGTGGGTACAGGTGGCGATGGAGCACATACTTTTAACATCTCCACTGCAGCGATGTTTGTTGCAGCAGCAGCTGGAGCAAAAATTGCTAAGCATGGCAATCGGAGTGTGAGTAGCAAGTCTGGTAGCGCCGATGTACTCGAAGCATTGGGTGTAAATCTAGGTCTCTCTGCAGAGCAGGTTGCTAAATGTATATCGACTGTAGGTGCTGGCTTTATGTTTGCCCCTAATCACCACCCAGCCATGAAGAATGTTGTACCCATTCGCAAGCAACTGGGTGTACGGACTATTTTCAATATCTTAGGGCCACTGACTAATCCCGCCGATGCCAAGCGTATCTTGATGGGTGTGTTCCATCCTGATCTTGTCGGTATTCAGGCTCGGGTACTGCAAGCTTTAGGCATGGAACATGCTCTGGTGGTTTATGGTCGCGATGGTCTGGATGAAATTTCCTTGGAGGGCCCAACCCTAGTCGGCGAACTCAAGGAGGGCGTTGTCCGTGAATATGAAATTCATCCAAAAGACTTTGGATTAAAGACCGCCCTCACTAATAACTTCAAAGTAGCCAATGCAGAGGAATCAAAAAAGATCGTATTAGATGTCATTGATAACAAGCCAGGTGCAGCGAGTGATATTGTGTGTCTGAATGCAGGGGCAACCCTGTATGTTGCTGGTGTAGCCAAAGATATCGCCTCTGGCATAGCAATGGCCAAAGCAGCGATTACATCTGGGGCCGCACGTCAGAAGTTAGACGCATTTGTTGCTGCAACCCAATCCAAATAAAGCCTATGAGCGATATTCTCGAAAAAATTGTTGCAACCAAGAAGATTGAGATTGCCCATAGCCTTCAGCAAATCTCTCTTGGCAATCAACGCGATATTGCCGAATCTAACAACAAAGATGCTTTACTAAAGCCACGCGGTTTCATTCGCGCAATTGAAAATAAAATTGCTGCCGGTAAGGCAGGTGTAATTACTGAGATTAAAAAAGCAAGTCCCAGCAAAGGAATTCTGCGGGAAAACTTTAACCCCGCACAAATTGCCCAATCCTATGAAAAGCATGGGGCAGCTTGCCTATCAGTACTCACTGATGTGGACTATTTCCAAGGCTGTAATGCCTTTCTGCAAGAGGCTAGATCTGCATGCAGTATTCCAGTGCTGCGCAAAGATTTCACCATTGATCCCTATCAAGTCTATGAAGCACGTGCGATTGGTGCGGATGCCATTCTCTTAATTGTGGCTTGCTTAGAACTCAATCAAATGAAAGAGCTTGAGGCCTGCGCCCATGAACTAGGCTTAGACGTTTTAGTTGAAGCTCACAATGCTCCTGAGCTCGAGCAAGCACTAGAACTAAAAACACCTTTGCTTGGGATCAATAACCGCAATCTCAAGACATTTGAAGTGACACTACAAACTACGCTCTCACTTCTCTCTATGG
>CAJEZV010000120.1 GCA_903995005.1 uncultured beta proteobacterium | reverse complement strand
ACACAGCACTTGCCTATAAGAACATTGTGCGCAATTTGTACTTGATTATCTATTTTTGTTCCAGCGCCAATCATGGTGTGATTGCTGCTGAAGGAAATATTACCTGTGCAGTTCGTTCGAAAGGTGCGTAATGAATCGGATTCATGCATCAGCAGTAGTTGATAGCAAAGCCGAGCTGGCTGGCGATGTTGAGATTGGCCCATATTCTGTCATCGGTCCCAATGTAAAGATTGGCGCTGGTACAAAAGTGGGCTCACATACCGTGATCGAGGGTTATACGACGATCGGTAAAGATAATCATTTTGCACATTTCGCCTCAATTGGTGGAGCCCCACAGGATATGAAGTACCGAGGCGAACCTACTCAACTGATTATTGGTGATCGAAATACCATCCGAGAATTTACAACCATTCATACTGGTACCGCGCAGGATGTTGGCATCACTCGTATTGGTAGCGATAACTGGATCATGTCTTATGTGCATATTGCACATGATTGCCAAGTCGGTAATCACACTATTTTCTCTAGTAATGCTCAAATTGCAGGTCATGTCCAGGTGGATGACTGGGCCATTATGGGCGGTATGTCTGGCGTCCATCAATTTGTCCGTATTGGACAACATGTCATGCTTGGTGGAGCTTCTGTTTTAGTCCAAGACATTCCACCTTTTGTCATTGCGGCTGGCGATAAGGCTACTCCTCACGGCATTAATGTCGAGGGTCTGAAGCGCCGTGGGTTTTCCAGCGAAACAATCTCCGCATTACGTCAGGCCTATAAGGTTCTCTACAAAGATGGTCTAAGCTTTGAGGATGCTAAGGTAGAAATCAAAAAAATGATTACTGCAAATGCGGCCGATGCTGCTACGACAGAAAAACTGACCCAGTTTCATGATTTCATTGCCGCCTCTACACGCGGCATCATTCGTTAAGGTTCCGCTTTGCCTAAGTTAGCTTGTGTAGCTGGCGAACCTTCTGGTGATTTGCTTGCTGCACCAGTACTCAGTGCCTTAAATCAAATTCCAGATATGGCTGGCTTAGAGGTCTATGGCATCGGAGGGCCTCGCATGCAGGCTGAAGGTATGCGCTCAGATTGGCCCATGGAGACTTTGAGTGTTCGAGGTTACGTTGAGGCAATTAAACAGCTTCCTGCCATTCTCAAGCTTCGTAAAGAACTCATCCAAAATCTGACGGGAGAGGGGGCGTCCTGATGTTTATTTGGGAATAGATGCGCCGGATTTTAATTTAGGCGTTGAGCTGAAATTACGTAAAGCAGGTATTCCGACCTTACATTTTGTTTCTCCATCTATTTGGGCGTGGAGAGCAGGGCGTATTAAGAAGATTTCTCAAGCTGTCGAGCGGATGCTCTGTATTTTTCCATTTGAAACTGAAATTTATGATCGTGCAGGTGTAGCATCAACCTACGTAGGTCACCCTCTTGCAAGTGAAATTCCGCTTGAGCCAAATACAAATCAAGCTCGAGAAAAAATTACGAACATACAAAAGCTTCCCGGCAATGCGCTTGATGGAACGGTGATTGCCGTTTTACCAGGTAGTCGTAGCTCGGAGATTGAACTGATAGCGCCAGTATTTTTTGAAACGATGGCGCTACTAGTGGAACGGCTTAAAGGTCAAAAAAACTCCATTTTTTAATTCCGGTAGCAACGCCAAGACTGCGTGCGCCGCTCGAAGAGCTTCTCATTAAGACTAAAACCAAAAATCCAGATATTGAGATTCATTTACTTGATGGTATGGCGGATGAAGTATTAGAGGCCTCTGATGCGGTACTGATTGCCAGCGGCACAGCCACCTTACAAGCAGCTTTATGGAAAAAGCCAATGGTGATTTCTTATAAGGTGCCTTGGCTTACTGCGCAAATCATGAAGCGCCAAGGGTATTTACCTTATGTAGGATTGCCCAATATCTTATGTGGTGAGTTTGTAGTACCAGAGCTATTGCAAGATGACGCTACTCCTCAAACATTAACTAAGGCATTGCAGGAATGGCTCGATCATCCGGCAAAAGTTGCCCAGTTAAAAGCACGCTTTGCACAAATGCACGAGACACTTCGCCGACCAACTGGCCTTTTGGTTGCGCAAGCAGTTGCTCAAACCATTATCAATAGTCGTCAGAAAAGAGTCAATTCGAGATCGGAAGAGCGTCGTGTAGGGAAAGAGT
>CAJEZV010000119.1 GCA_903995005.1 uncultured beta proteobacterium | reverse complement strand
GGTTTGGTAATGGCAAATGAAGTATTCAAAGTCATTGATGCAAAGACAGATGAAGCAAACCTTCCGGTAACCCCATCGCGGCGATAGGAGAAAAATCGCCCCCCATCCTTTACAGTACACATCTCTCCACCAAAAAGGGAACTTACGCCAACCCCCTTCAATCGATCACGGGCCAATTGATAGATATCAGCCAAATACTTTCCCGGTTTATTGGGGATGGATAAAAAGCATCTCTGCAGATCATGCAAACCAGATTCTTGAAAACGCTGCCGTACATCCTCACCCACCTCAAAAGAGTCTGGACCTATTGCAGGCCCCATCCAGGCAATCAAATCAGCAGCAGTAGATTGATGAGCAAGTTTTAGCATTTCATTGACAGTATTTTCTAGAACGCCAATAGATAGACTACGCCAACCCGCGTGTGCAGCGCCCACAACCGAACCATCAGCATTTGAAAAAAGTACTGGCAGGCAATCAGCCGTCATGATTGCCAGCACTTCATATGGAATGTTTGTTACTGCAGCGTCAGCTTCAAATGGCTTACCAATGGTTTGTGTGCGACTACTGGGCGTGCTTACTTGAACACTGTGCGTTTGATTTAACCAAACGGGCTCCGATGGCAAGTGATTCAGCAGAATTTGGCGGTTGGCCAACACATTGGCATGGTGATCTCCAACATGATCACCCAAATTCAGAGTCTCATAGGGTGTCGTACTCACACCACCATCTCTTGTGGTGAGCAATGAATGAACCTTATTGGGAGCAGGCCATTCAGGCCGAATGAAACTCATAATTGATGATCATTCTGAATGGACGCAAGCAAGACCTCTTCCTTAGGCAAGACTGCTTCATTCATACCGATATTGGGTAATAAGTCCATTAGATCGGCAGATGGGAGACGAAACCAAGTCATCCACTCTTGGGATAGAGGATGTTGCAGGCTTAAAGCGTATGCGTGAAGAGCTTGACGCTCAAACGGTAGTAACTTTGCTACTCCAGGTGTTTTTTTGCGGTAAACCGGGTCGCCTAACAGTGGAAAACCCAGCGACTCCAAGTGAACGCGAATTTGGTGTGTACGCCCTGTCTCTAGTCGACATTCAAGTAAGGCTAGTGGCGATTCATTAAAGCTAGCCCTTGCCAAACGACGAAATACAGTTGCCGCAGGTTTGCCTTGTGGGCTACCAGCAGCCATTCGAAGACGATCGCGTTGATCTCTACCAACAGAAGCTAAAACCTTGCCTTGACTTGGTGCATCGCCCCATACCCAAGCCAAATATCGACGACCAACAGTCCGTTCTTGTAATTGCCTTACGAGCGAGGTTTGAGCTTGAGCAGTTCGAGCAATCACCATTAATCCAGAGGTGTCCTTATCCAAACGGTGCACAATCCCAGCCCTTGGCAATGACTTAAGTTCAGGATACCGAAACAAAAGGCCATTTAATAGGGTGCCAGACCAATTTCCAGCAGCCGGATGAACAACGAGCCCTGGCTGCTTATTGATCACAATAAGTGAATCGTCCTCATAGATAACATCCAAGGGAATATCTTCGGGACTAAAGGCAAATTGCTCAGGCATTTCTTGTGGAAAGACCTTAATGCTTTCCCCACCGCGCAGTAAATAGCGGGCTTTTGTGACTTTTCCATCAACCATGACGGCGCCTGCCTCGACCCAAGCCCTCAGTCGATTACGGGAATAATCGGGCAAAGACCCTGCCAATACCTTGTCGAGCCTCTCCCCAGCCATCTCTAAAGGAATTTCCAGAGAGATGAAATCCTCTTCATCGATATAATCAACAGGATTCGAATCAGGAGTTTGCGGCAATGCCAAGCTTAAAGTGCCTTTCAGTTATTTCCTACGTAATACCAGATGCCAGTTTAAAGCTTGCTGGGCATTCTAGCCCACAAAAGAAGTTCACCTTTTTTCAAATCAGTCCAATTGGAACGTTGTTGTTGATGTTGGCCGCAGCTTTATTTCTTTCTGGTTGCGCCGGCAGCGAAGGCCAAAAAGACGATACCGATATTTGGTCTGAAACCAAACTATATTCTGAAGCGACGGACCGCTTAAATGATGGTGACTTTGTTAAATGTGGCAAATACTTTGAAAAGTTAGAGGCGCGCTTTCCATTCGGACCGTATTCGCAACAGGCGCAAATTAATTCTGCTTATTGCTACTGGAAGGGAAATGAGCAAGCTCAGGCACTAGTTGCTATTGATCGCTTTATTAAACTC
>CAJEZV010000118.1 GCA_903995005.1 uncultured beta proteobacterium | reverse complement strand
ATCCAATAAGCTTTACTCCGATATGAATCCTTTGGACTCATTACAGCCTAAAGAAAAAATTGCCCTCCTAGAAAGTATTGAGCGTCGCGCAAAAGCACGCGATCCTCGGATTATTCAGGTGATGGCAAGTCTTGCTGGTGAATTTGATGTTGTTCTGGTAGTACGTGCAGATGGTTTGCTTGCTGCAGACGTAAGACCACTAGTGCGCGTTTCAGTTCATGTAATTGCCGAACAAAATGGTCGTCGTGAGTCTGGATCTTCCGGTGGCGGTGCGCGCCATGACTATCATTATTTTGACGCTGCTCTGATCAACCAATATGTAGATGAAGCGGTTGATGGCGCCCTCGTCAATCTGGAATCTTGTCCTGCACCTGCTGGCCCAATGACAGTTGTCATGGGCCCAGGTTGGCCAGGCGTTCTGCTACACGAAGCAGTAGGTCACGGTCTTGAGGGCGACTTCAACCGCAAGGGCTCCTCAGCATTTGCTGGTCGTATTGGGCAACGCGTGGCAGCTAAAGGCGTCACTGTGGTTGATGATGGCACCCTCTCTGGCCGTAGAGGATCATTGAACATTGATGACGAAGGCACTCCTACTCAATGCACCACCTTAATTGAAGATGGAATTTTGAAGGGCTATATTCAGGATAGCTTGAATGCCCGACTGATGAAAATGCCGCTGACAGGTAACGGCCGCCGCGAAAGTTTTGCATCGCTCCCAATGCCACGTATGACAAATACTTACATGCTAGCTGGCAAGGACGATCCCCAAGAAATCGTGGCGAGCATCAAACGTGGTCTATACGCAGTCAATTTTGGCGGTGGCCAAGTTGACATTACCAGCGGCAAATTTGTATTCTCGGCGTCTGAAGCGTATTGGGTTGAAAACGGCAAAATTCAATATCCCGTCAAAGGTGCCACGATTATTGGCAGCGGTCCAGAGTCCTTAAAACAAGTCTCCATGATTGGTAACGATCTCAAATTAGACGGTGGCATCGGGGTTTGTGGCAAAGAAGGGCAAAGTGTTCCAGTTGGCGTTGGGCAGCCCACTTTACGCATCGACAGCCTAACTGTGGGTGGAACCGCCTGAAATTTCTAAATTACGGCTTAAAATAGCCGTATGAGCCAACAAAATACGAACCCCTCCAATTGGTACTCTGTCGTTGATAAAACGTCAGATACTGACGATCAACGCATTGACAAGATTTCTGTTCTGCCTCCGCCAGAACATCTGATTCGCTTCTTTCCGATCTCAGGAACGCCTACCGAAGCATTGATCAGCAAAACTCGCAAGAAAATTCGCGACATCATTCATGGTAAAGACGATCGTTTACTCGTGATTATTGGGCCTTGCTCGATTCACGATCCACGTGCGGCACTCGAATATTGTCAACGCCTTTTAACCGAGCGTGAGCGCTTTGCCGGTGAATTAGAAATTGTGATGCGCGTCTATTTTGAAAAACCGCGTACTACAGTTGGCTGGAAAGGTCTGATTAACGACCCGTACTTGGATGAGAGCTATCGCATTGAAGAAGGTCTTCGTCTTGCACGTCAAGTTCTCATGGAAATCAATCGATTGGGTATGCCGGCAGGTAGCGAATTCTTAGATGTTATCTCTCCACAATATATTGCTGACCTTATCTCATGGGGCGCTATTGGTGCACGCACTACTGAAAGCCAAGTTCATCGTGAACTTGCCTCTGGTTTATCTGCACCTATCGGATTTAAAAACGGCACTGATGGCAACATCAAAATTGCGACTGACGCGATTCAAGCAGCAGGCCGTCCACACCACTTCTTATCTGTTCACAAGAATGGGCAAGTGTCCGTTGTGGAAACTAAAGGCAACAATGACTGTCACGTCATTTTACGCGGCGGAAAAGAGCCTAACTACGGAGCGCCAAACGTAAAAGCCGCTTGCGCTGAACTAGCAGCTGCCAAGCTTCCAGCCAGTTTAATGGTTGACTTATCGCATGCCAACTCAAGCAAGAAACATGAGCGTCAAATCATTGTGGCTGATGATATCGCCAAGCAAATCGAATCCGGTTCACATGAGATTTTTGGTGTGATGGTAGAAAGCCACCTGAACGACGGTGCGCAGAAATTTACACCCGGTAAAGATGACCCACGTAAGCTGGAATACGGTAAGAGCATTACCGATGCCTGTATTAATTGGGATGATTCAGTAAAGGTGTTGGAGCGTTTAGCTAGCGCAGTAAAGAAACGCCGCAGCAAGAAAAAATAATACGCGCAGTA
>CAJEZV010000117.1 GCA_903995005.1 uncultured beta proteobacterium | reverse complement strand
TTGCGCCAATACTGGAGCAAATCTGCATTTGATTGAGCCCCTAGGCTTTCCAATGGAAGATGCCAAGCTGCGTAGAGCAGGACTTGACTATCACGAGTTTGCCAAAGTCAAAGTTCATGCCAATTGGATGCAATTTCTGAAAAATGAACAACCAGATCCTCAGCATCTTTTTGCCTTAACAACAAAAGGCAGTGGCAAATTTCATGAAGGTAAATATGCTCCCAACGATTACTTTGTTTTTGGCTCTGAAACCAAAGGGATTACTGATGAAGTTCGTAACTCTATTCCAGAAAAAAATCGCATGCGCCTAGTAATGCAGAATAGTAGCCGTAGCTTGAACTTATCGAATACGGTAGCAATTGTGGTTTATGAAGCCTGGCGTCAGAATGGTCTTGCAGGCGGCAAGTAAAAGCCGAAGTAAAGCGGGGTGTACTAAGCTTCTATTTTTGGGTCTCTACCCATCAATTTCTTTACTGCTTCTTGTGGTGACAGTCTACCGGCCAATACTTCGCCCATCATTGCAGTAATTGGCATCTCTACACCCAAGCGATTTGCCAAATCTCCAACGGCAGCAGCACACAACACACCTTCTGCAACATGGCCCAAGCCAGACAATATCTCGGGCAATGGTTTACCAGCTGCAAGCTCAAGGCCAACTCGTCGGTTACGAGAGAGGTCTCCTGTAGCTGTCAATATCAAATCGCCAACGCCAGTGAGGCCCATACAGGTTTCTGATCTTCCGCCGGCGGCTTTCACCAATCGCATCATCTCAGCAAGACCACGTGTTAGTACGGCAGCTCGAGCATTTAAACCCAAATTTAAGCCATCCCCAATACCAGCAGCAATAGCTAAAACATTTTTTAACGGCGCCACCTAATTCCACGCCCACCAAATCATCACTTGAGTAAATGCGCATATTTCCATGATGAAATGCAGCTTGGGCTACCGTACACAAATCACCAGAAGTACTCGCAACTGTCAATGCGCATGGCATTCCAGCGCCTACCTCAGATGCAAAGCTAGGACCAGATAGTGCGCCATAAGAATGTTGAATACCATGACTATGTAATTTATCTTCACGCTCAACCACTTGATGCGGTAACAATGCTGTGGTGGGCTCTAAGCCTTTACAAAGCCAAATAATATTTAAAGGGTGCTCTGCAATTTTCAATACTTGAGCAATTGTTTGAGAGAGTCCCGCCATTGGCGTTGCAATTACTAATAGATCTTCAGTAGAGAGTCTCTTGATAGCAGCTGAGAAGTTGCTCTCAAAGGCAATATTTTTGGGCAACTGAATGCCAGGCAGATAGGAACGGTTTTCACCGCTCTGCTCGATTTCTGCTAATTGATCTTTACTGCGTGACCACAAAGAAACATTGCCGTCCTTGAGGTGGCGAGCTGCTTGGGCAGCCATTGCTGTTCCCCAAGCTCCAGCGCCAATCAGGGTCACTTTCATGATCTGTGGGCTCGCTGTTTTGGCCTAGTGGGGAAGAACTATTTTGCTCTCATCAGTGGCGCTATTTTCATTGCCAGCTGCCTGTTGAGCGAGGGTGAGACGTTGCTCGTACATGCCGTGAAAATTAATCTCGTTCAGATGAATTGGCTGGAAGCCAGCACGACTAATAATATCGGCAATATTAGAGCGAAGATATGGGAATAAAATTGCGGGGCAAGTAATACCCAACATTGGATCAATTTGCTGCGGTGGGATATTACTAAACTCAAAAATACCAGCTTGTTTAGCCTCAACCAAGAACAAAACTTTTGAATCCACTTTTGCAGTGACAGTAGAAATAAGCGCCACCTCAAAAATACCATCAGTTAAAAGAGTGGCTGAAATATCAATCTCCACCTCAACCTGAGGTTCTGCAGCAATTAATAGGATTTGTGGTGCATTGGGCTGCTCCAGGGAGAGGTCTTTTAAGTAAATACGCTGGATCCGAAATCCTGGCTCTTTTGAGTTATCAGTCTCTGCTTGAGGTGCGGAAGATTGTTCTGTCATTGCTATCTTTCTTGACGAATTAATACATTAAACCAATAAGGGGTCAAGCTTACCTGCACGATCTAAAGCCACCAAATCATCGTAACCGCCGACGTGAGTCTCGCCAATATAAATTTGCGGAACTGTACGACGACCAGTGCGAGTCATCATGACCTCACGCTGAGCAGGATCGCGATCAATCAAAATCTTTTCTAAATTACTCACACCCTTTTTGTGTAAGAGCTTTTCAGCCATTACACAATATGGACAAACTTGGGTGCTATACATTGTTACG
>CAJEZV010000116.1 GCA_903995005.1 uncultured beta proteobacterium | reverse complement strand
AGGAGGACTCAACAATATGCATATTTATTTGCTTTGCCAGCAGTTTTATATTATGGGCTTGAGGAAAAGGTTTTTGCATTGGCTTTAGTATTTATATATTTTATCTTTCGTGGCATCATCGATCCCATCAGAAGAAGTAAATCTAAGCCTTGGTGGGGCGATTCTCCCCAGGCAGTCATAATTGCACCATTACTAGCTATGTTTCTGGATATTTCTAAATGGTGTGGCATTACTCAGGGGATGCTTGTAAATTATTTTAGAAAGATTAGTTTATTAACGTGAGTAATGCTGCAAATCACTATGAATTTTATTCTTTCAATTACGAGAAAGATGGTCATATTCGCTACTATAGTTTAGCGCGCCATGCTTTGATTAATGCTTTCAAGTTGATTGGCATTCATTCTGGGAGTCGAGTTCTACTCCCGTCCTTTTTATGTCGTGATGTACTAGCCGCTGTAAATATGCTTGGAGCTATTTCATGTTGGTATGAAGTTGATCAAGACCTTTCTCCTTTGTTGCCGCCTGAATTTTGGCCGTCTGCCGACATTGTGTTAATGGTAAATTACTTTGGTTTTCCACAAAATATAACGCCATTTAGAATTTATGCCGAGAGGACTAGAGCAGTTATTATTGAAGATAATGCTCACGGCTTTCTAAGCCGAGACCAGGATGGGGGGATTTTAGGATGTAGATCTGATCTTGGCATCTTTAGCATTAGAAAGACGATCCGAATTCCCGATGGCGCAGCATTGTGGATTAGATCAGTTCATGATTCAAGTCGGCTACCAGTACAGCTGCCTTTTAAGGGGGCTGGAGTCAATCCTGCACAATTAAAGAAATTTTACATTCGATCTCTGCCAATTGTAGGTGAATTTTTATTTAGATTATTAACCAAGTCCATGCGAATGCTCCGAACCTGTAGCTCGGCTGGAAAGAAAACTTTCTCTGATGCTGAGATTAGCCTATTAATTCCCCCCGAGCCATGGCATGGACTGTTATCCTCATTAAAAATATTAGATGTACAGGCGGAGATAGAGAGACGTCGTTCTTCTTATTTGAAATGTTTGGAGGAATGCGAGAAAAACGGTGGATTGTCTGTATTTTCTTTTTTGCCATCTCATTGTGTACCTTATGCTTATGCATTTCGAGGAAATCAGAAGGTTGTATCTGCTATGCAGAGGTATGCTAATCAACACGGATTTGATATGGTTAGTTGGCCAGATTTACCTAGTGTAATAGTTAATAAAGCACCAGAGTACTATCGCAATATTTTTTTAATTAATCTAGCATGGTAACTTGGAAACTTTTTGAGGGCGATGCTGATGAGTGGGATCGGCATTTACTTAAACTTGATGGGACGTTTTATCAAACTTTTGAATGGGGGGAAGTAAAGCGTATTTCTGGTTGGGAACCCTTTCGATTAATTGCCATTAGCGAGGGATCTGTTATTGGTCTAGTCAGCGCGCTGGTAAAGAAAAATTTTTTTTTTGTAATCTGCTGGGTGCCGGATTGCTCAAATTCTGCAATAAGATTGGTTGATAATAAATTTCATAAAGCGCTTTCATTGATTATTGGAAGTAGTTTTATATATTGCCGGATTAGTTTTTTGAGTTACGAGGTTGGTCATGAGGCTTTCTCTCTTTTGCAGAGCGGTTGGAAGAGGCCAAAAGAACTTATGAACAGTGGGCTAACGATGCATTATGAGTTGCGTGGAGATAATGATCAACGCATTAAAAGAGCCTCTGGAAATTGGCGGCACAATCTAAGGAGATCAAGTCGCTTTAACCTTCGTATAGATAAATGGAAAAAGCCTGATATTAATTTAATTTCTAGAATGTATAGGGAGATGGAGTTATTGAAAGGGTTACCGGTTCAGTATTCTCTGGTGGAATTACAGGCAATAATAAGTTGCCTTGGAGATAAGGTGGTGGTATTTCGGTGCTTATATTCTGACAACAATCTACTAGCCATACGAGCGGCAGGAGTATTTGGGGAAAGCGCTCTAGATTTATTGGCCGCATCTGGGTCTGCTGCAAGAAAGTTATATGCTACACATGCAACTCTTTGGGCTTTGTTTGATTGGTGTCAAGAAAATGGCTATAAATACTATGATCTCAGCGGGGTTGATCCCATAAGAAATAAGGGGGTTTATGATTTTAAGCATGGAACTGGCGCTAGCCTAGTGGAGTGTTTGGGTGAGTGGGAATGGGCATCCATTCCTTGTATGTGCCTTTTTTTTAATTACATCCTATCAAGAAAAAAATAGTTTTTTAAGTCGACTATTAATTCCTTCAATTGTATAGGTCATAGAGTCATAATATAAAACTGCTGGCAAAGCAAATAAATATGCATATTGTTGAGTCCTCCT
>CAJEZV010000115.1 GCA_903995005.1 uncultured beta proteobacterium | reverse complement strand
CCTGCCCAGCACGATTCGAACGTGCGACCTACGCCTTAGAAGCTTTAAAAATGAGCTAAAACAACTAGTTAAACAATGGGATCAAGGTGTTGGTGTTTGGTGTGGCATAGGCACCGAGAACCTTGGGGTTGGTTGGAATTGGGTGGATATTGAGTGGCATTGGCAGGCGGTTGGATAGCCAGACGTCTAATTTGTCGGGTAAACCGACAAACTTGGAATACAAACGGTTAGATGCGCAAAGAGCAAATTCTTCAATTTGTCATATTCCACTCCCAGAATAAGTCATATAAATAACTAGTGATACCGCCATGAAAATTACCTCAATACAGCAGCGCCGTGCTTTGATGAAGATGATTCTGGGTGCGCCAATGCTACCCCTTGGGGCAACTGGCATAGCAGCTGCATTCAACTCTAAATCACTGTTCGCCGCACAATCTGATGCATATAAATCTGCTGAATTTATCCCAATGGATGCACCATCGTTGAGTAATCCAGAGGCTATGGCAACTACTAGTGTTGGATCTCTTCTAGAAATCACATCCCAAAATAATCTCAAGAAAACTTATAAATTAGCTTATGAGCCTTTTTTCATTACAGGTGACATGGTTCCCGATGGAAATGGCGGCAAAGTCTTGGCTGGCGGCTATGTTGATATTCATAACAGACCTATTATGGATACATCAGTAATTGGAAAAGAAAGGCAGTTCTTTTCTGATTGCCCAGATGGCATGTCCCTGCTAAAACTCACTAAGTCAAATGTTAAAGGCGTATCTGGAAATACAGTGTTTGCAGTTGTTCAATTTGAATACACTAATAGCAACCAAAACGGCGAAAAGATGTAAATCGAGCTTGGGATCTAGAAACGGCAATTAGAGGCGCTCAATTATTGGAGACTCTAAATCCAAGATGGCTAGAAGAGCCAGTGAGATGGGAGGATGATCGCAGGGCTATGAAGCTTCTCTCCAATAAAACACGTATTCCCCTTTCCGGAGGGGAGAGTGAGGTTACTAGCTATGGTTGCCGAGCTATGATTGAAGAACAAGCAATTCAGATACTGCAATTTGATTGCACGATGTTTGGTGGCTTCACTGAAGGGCGAAAAATGGCAGGACTCTGTGAGTTAAACCATGTTCAAGTAGCACCCCATCATGATTGCTTCATACATGCACACATTGTGGCAGGCAGTCCAGCAGGCTGCATCGTTGAGGCCTTTACTGATCCAGAGCGCGATCCATTGCAGGCCGAGTTATTCGAAGAGCCACCAGTGATTAAAAATGGCATGATGAAATTAAAAGAGCAACCTGGATTAGGTTTGACCCTATCTGAAGCGGCAATGAAGAAGTTTAGTGAGCGAATTATCTAATTTATAGACTATATGTATAGCGAAGTCATTAAACAAATTGCACCAAATGGTGTCTTAATAGCTGGTATTTACCTTGGTAATTTTTTACTTGTTACTGGTAAGGATGACCAGGGTAATCCAGAAGGTGTTTCACCTGATTTAGCACATGCAATTGCCAAAGAATTGAATGTAAAAATTCAATTAATGCCTTTCGATACTCAAGGTGACTTAGTAGGGGCGGTAGCAAGCGGTGTCTGTGGTATTGGCTTGGTTGGATCCGACCCCGATCGCGCACAAAAGATTACTTTTGCACCCGCTTATGTCGAGATTGAAGCTACTTATTTGGTACCACCAGATTCTTCATTAAATACGATTGAGGATGTTGATTCTTCTGGAGTTCGTATCGCCTCGTTTCAAAAGAGCGCCTATGATCTATGGCTCGTTCGCAATATTAAGAATGCGTCTTTGGTTCATGCCGATAGCTTAGATGCAAGCGTAGAGTTATTCTTCAGCGAAAAGCTTCATGCACTCGCGGGTCTTAAGACTGGTTTAATAAAAGAGTCCAAAAGATTGCCTGGATCTAAAGTGTTGGATGGGCAGTTTATGGCTGTACAACAGGGTGTAGCAACAGCCAAAGAAAATCTTCAGTCGATTAAGTTTTTATCTAGATTTGTACAAGATGCTAAACAGTCAGGATTAATTGCTTCTTTTATTCAAAACCGTAAAGTGGATGGCTTGTCAGTAGCAGGTTAGCCAAAAAAAGAAAGAGGCTTGTAGGGTTAAATTTGATTCAGGCTTGTATGCGTAGCGAGATATTTTTGTATTAAAAAATATCGGTTTATCCGAAAAATTTAACGTCTGACCATCCAGTCGCCTGCAGATGCCACGTCAGATCCAGTGAATTCCACTCCAAACCACAGATCTCGGTGCGTACTGAACATCTTTTTTAGCTAGGCTTAAAACATTGTTCCTGCTGTTGTTTAGCCTCATTTTTAAAGCTTCTAAGGCGTAGGTCGCACGTTCGAATCGTG
This sequence comes from uncultured beta proteobacterium, assembly GCA_903995005.1. Taxonomy (GTDB): domain Bacteria; phylum Pseudomonadota; class Gammaproteobacteria; order Burkholderiales; family Burkholderiaceae; genus Polynucleobacter. The sequence continues at coordinate 9 of CAJEZV010000115.1, read as the reverse complement.
CTGGGCAGG
>CAJEZV010000114.1 GCA_903995005.1 uncultured beta proteobacterium | reverse complement strand
ACGCAAGATATTCTTTTGCACTTTACCCATCGCATTACGTGGTAAGTCAGCAACAATTTCTAAGCGCTTTGGAATCTTAAAGTTAGCAATCTGAGTTTTCAGTGTTGCAATCATTACCTCAGCATTTAACTTCGCGCCCGCTTTAGGAACTACTACCGCCATCACGGCTTCGCCAAAGTCAGGATGGGGGATACCGATCACTGCACTCTCATCTACGCCATCCATATCATCGATAAACCCTTCGATCTCTTTTGGATATACGTTATAGCCACCAGAAATAATGAGGTCTTTACTACGACCAACGATGCATAAGTAGTCTTTTGGAGCCTTGCCACCATTGGCATCGCCACCCCAGCGTCCAACATCACCTGTCTTAAACCAACCATCTTTAGTAAATTCTTCTGCGGTCTTCTCAGGCATGCGCCAGTAGCCCTTAAATATATTTGGACCTTTAACCTGGATGCTACCGATTTCATCAACGCCGCATGGCTTACTGTTTTCATTAACAACTCTCACCTTGACACCAGGCAATGGTAAGCCAACAGAACCGCCGACACGAGCACCCTTATACGGATTAGAAACTAACATGACTGTTTCACTCATACCGTAACGCTCCAAGATTGGCTGACCAATTACTTGCTTGAAGGTATTAAATGTTTCTGTCAATAATGGTGCTGAACCAGAAATGAACAAGCGCATATTACGCGCCACCTTCTTGTTAAAACCTTTGTCAGCTAACAAACGTACATAGAAAGTAGGCACGCCCATCATCACTGTAGATTGAGGCATGTGCTGAATCAGTTGAGCCGTATCTAAACGTGGCAACCAAATCATTTTGCTACCGTTAATCAATGCACCATGAGCTGCGACAAATAAACCATGGACGTGGAAGATGGGCAATGCATGTAGTAGCACATCACCCTTTTTCCAACCCCAGAATTTTTGTAACACTTGGGCATTGCTACCTAAGTTTTTATGCGTCAGCATCGCGCCCTTGCTGCGGCCAGTAGTGCCTGAGGTATACAGAATGGCTGCGAGGTCATCATCTTTAGCGGGAACCGTTGTGAACTTGTCACTCAAACCACCTGCACGCTCTAGCAATGTGCCTGTGCGATTTTCATCGAGGGTAAAGACATGCTTGGTACCTGCTTTGGCAGCCACCTTAGATACCCAAGAATAATTCTTACTACTGCACACCACTACTGCTGGCTCAGCATTCTCCAGAAAGTATTGAATTTCAGCAGACTGGTAAGCGGTATTGAGCGGCAGATATACATAACCAGCACGAATCGTGGCTAAATATAAAAAGAGAGCCTCAGGGGATTTCTCAACCTGAACGGCAACCCGAGCACCAGCAGGCAACTTCAGGCTCTTGAGTAGGTTTGCCATCTTCGCAGTGGCGCCTTCAAGATCAGCCCAGGAGTAATACAAGCCATCATGCGTTTCTAAGGCGCAGGCTTTCTTATCTTTTGGAAATCCTTTTTCCAATAGTGAATATAAATTCATGAGACTCTCAAATCTAACTAGTAATAATGATTAGCAATACAGGTATTAATCTAACTTAGCGCCAGAAGCTTTCGCTACCGCAGCCCAACGCTTGATATCGGCATTGACAAACTTACCAAATGCATCACCTATCAAGTTTGGAGTATCAGAGCCGTTATTGGTCCAAATGGTTTTTAGCTCTGGATTATTGATCGCCTTTTGTACTTCAGCGATCATTTTGTCTATGATTGGCTGAGGAGTTCCCTTAGGCGTAAACAAACCATACCATGTAGAAACTTCATAGCCTACTAAACCAGCTTCAGCTGCAGTAGGTACGTTTGGGAAACCTGGAGCGCGCTTTTGTGAAGCAACTGCCAGAGCAACAATCGCGCCATTCTTAATTTGCGGCGCTGAGGAACCCAAACCATCAAACTCAATATCCACCTGTCCGGCAATTAAATCCTGCATAGCTGGGCCAGCGCCACGGTATGGAATATGGGTAATAAATGTCTTGGTCAACATCTTGAACTGTTCACCAGCCAAGTGATGTGAGGAGCCATTCCCTGCACTAGCATAATTAAATTTGCCAGGGTTCTTTTTCAGAAGTGCGATGAACTCTTTCAAATCCTTAACTTGTACATTCTTCGGATTTACAACGATGACTTGTGGAGGGTTTGCAATCATCGCCACTGGAATAAAACTCTTCTCAATGTCGTAATCTAAATTTGGGTACATCGCTGGAGCAATCGCATGGTGTGCAGCGCCCACAAAAAAGCTATAGCCATCTGGAGCTGCTTTAGCAGCAATCGAAGCGCCCAATGTTCCTCCAGCACCACCACGGTTATCAATGATAATTTGCTTACCCAGTTGCTTGGTTAGCTGTGCAGCCAAAGGTCTAGCAAAAGCATCCGTACCGCCGCCCGCTGGGAAAGGTACGATAAAAGTAATGGGCTTATTAGGCCACTCTTGCGC
>CAJEZV010000113.1 GCA_903995005.1 uncultured beta proteobacterium | reverse complement strand
AGTATGTTTCATCAAAATGGGGAGGGTCAATCTTGCACTGTTTGCAATGTTGGTCTGCTAACTCTGATTTATCTAAGCTGATGCCACATTGATAGCAGCATTCGTAATTGAATAAGCCATCCACCTTTAGAGATTGCAAACACAGTTCGCAAATACTATTTTGTTGGTGGCGTTCGCACACGACACAGGCGCTGGGTAAAAGTTGTTGGCTGATAGATTGAAAAATCTTCTCTAGAAATTGCATAGGGCGCTGAGTATACTGAGCAAATGACCCACCCAATCAGATGGTTACAAGATGAAATTGCAGATCGCATGCTGCAAAAACTCGACATCGTCAAACTCGATGTCAGAGATGCGTTAATCGTTCCGGATTTTCCTGGAAAACATTTGGCTGCATTTACAAAGCGCTATCCGAATGCAAAGATTTATAGTCTGACTGAAGATGGAATTTCTGGCTTTGATATGTGGCGCTCCAAAGCCTCATCTCATTGGCGCTCCATGTTTCGAGGAAATACAGAGCCCATGGCCAATTACCTATCAAAGGGTAAATTTAGTCTTCCCGATAATTCTGTTGATTTCGTATTCAGCAATCTCTTATTACAAGACCTGCCCGATCCAAGACTTTTTTTACAGGAGTGTTGGCGTGTTTTGAGAGAGGGAGGTTTGATCACTTTTAGCTATTTAGGACCTGATACTGGAAAAGAATTGCGCGCAGTCGATTCCGGCGGGCTTAGATTAAAGAATTTATTGAGTCCCTGGGATATGCACGATATGGGCGATGCTCTTCTGGGCGAGCGTTTTTCTGATCCTGTAGTGGATATGGAATTTATCAGCCTTGATTACCAGTCGGATGCACTTTTGCTTGTTGATGCACAGGCATTGAAATTACTTCAAAACACCGCTAGGGAAGTCTCTAAACAAGGCCTTTTACCTAAAAAAATGACATTGGAAATTGTTTATGGCCATGCTTGGGCCTTAGGAAAGGGCCTTGCGAAGGCTCGTGACAATGTCGCCTATATCGATGTAAATAAAATTGGGCACAAGACTAGGTCAGATTCTGCTTAAGTGTAAGTGCTTACTATCATTTTAAGCTTTGCCAAGATTGGATTAGGCCGTGTTATCCCTGTTTGTTGTTGCGCACAATTAACCCTATAATCACGGCTGGATGTATTGGCTTGATACCGCTTTTTGGGCATTTGGTGGCGTTTTAGACACTTTGCTCACGACAATAAACAGAGAATAAGATGAATTTATTTGGAAAAGTCACTAGGGCTTCGCTCTACTTAGTAGCAGCCTTTGGCACTGCTTTTGCACAGGCATCAGAAAATATGCCGGGCGGCCCAGCTGTTAATCAGTTAAATTTTGCTGCACCTGCAACCAAAATCATGCAAGAAATCCATTGGCTCCATTGGATGATGTTGGTAATTTGCGCGGTGATCTTTATCGGCGTGTTCGGAGTGATGTTCTATTCCATCTTGAAACACCGCAAATCATTAGGTCATAAATCAGCATCATTCCATGAGAGCACAACGGTAGAAATTATTTGGACAGTTATTCCGCTGTTGATCGTGATCGGTATGGCATTGCCTGCAACTAAAACAGTTGTAGCAATGAAAGACACTACTAATTCAGATATCACCATCAAGACCACTGGTTATCAGTGGAAGTGGGGATACGATTACATTAAAGGTGAGGGCGAGGGCATTAGCTTCTTATCTACCCTGTCAACTTCACGTGAAGCAATTAATAACCTCGCACCAAAATCAAATACTTATTTGATGGAAGTTGATAACGAAATGGTTGTGCCTGTTGGCAAGAAGATTCGTTTGATTACTACTGCTAATGATGTTATTCACGCTTGGACTATTCCAGCATTTGGTGTCAAGCAAGATGCGATTCCTGGATTTGTTCGTGATACCTGGTTTAGAGCTGAAACTATTGGTACATTCCGCGGCCAGTGTTCAGAGTTGTGCGGTGCTGAGCATGCCTTTATGCCTATCGTTGTGAGAGTGGTTTCACAGGAGGACTACACAGCTTGGGTTGCTGAAAAGAAAAAAGAAATGGGCGCAGGCGGTGATGATCCTTCAAAGGTCTACACCTTGGATGAGCAAAAAGAGCGCGGTGCAAAAGTTTATGCATCAAACTGCGCTGCTTGCCATCAAGCTAATGGTAAAGGTGCTGGTGCATTCCCAGCCTTAGATGGCAGCAAAATGGTTTTAGGACCTAAAGCAGCCCAATACAACATCCTGATTAATGGTAAGGGTGCAATGCCGAAATGGGCTGGGGTGATTCCTGATGGCGATATCGCTGCAGTCATGACTTATACACGTAACGCATGGGGTAATAAGACGGGTGAAGTCATTCAGACCCAGGACATTATTACTGCACGCGGCGGCAAATAATTCAGATTAACTAATACAGATAAAAACGAAACCGGAGTAATCCATGAGCACAGTCTCTACTACCCACGACCACGCACACGACCACGCACATGACGATCACACGCCACA
>CAJEZV010000112.1 GCA_903995005.1 uncultured beta proteobacterium | reverse complement strand
TGATTTCTAGAAATGTTCAACTGAATGTGCCACATCCTACTGTTGGCAATATGAAATTAGTTGCTAGTCCAATGAAGCTTTCTAAAACGCCCACTGAAGTTCGTATGGCGCCTCCAACTCTAGGTCAGCATACCGATGAGATTTTGCATGAGAGCCTCAAGCTTGATGACGCTGCAATTAATGAACTACATCAAAAAGGAATCATCTAAACCATGAGTACCTCTTCGATCAAGCCATCACTCACCATGAAACAAGTGCTCATTTTTGGGGGCTTCATGGTGACCATGTCGATGGGCATTCGTCATGGCTTTGGTTTATTCAATCTCCCCATCACTTCCGCGAATGAATGGGGTCGTGAGACCTTTGCCTTAACGATTGCACTGCAAAATCTGGTTTGGGGTGCCTTTCAGCCAATCACCGGTGCACTGGCAGATCGTTATGGCGCATTCAAGATTATGGTGGCCGGCGGCATTCTGTATTCCCTTGGCTTGGCCGGCATGGCTATCTCCACCGATGTCTTTAACTTTACCGTTGCTGGTGGACTATTGATTGGTTTAGCACAAACAGCGACCACCTACAGCGTGGTCTATGGCATCTTAGGTCGGAACGTACCCGCTGATAAGCGTGTTTGGGCAATGGGCATTGCTGCGGCCGCAGGTTCCTTTGGCCAATTCCTCATGATTCCTGCCGAACAAGGTTTATTAAGCGCCTTTGGAGCGCAAGATGCGCTCTTATTGCTAGCCCTCATGGCAAGTCTCATGATTCCAACTGCCTACATGTTGCGTGAGAAAAATTTCGCCCATAGCAATAATCTGGGAGATCAAACGATTAAGCAGGCCTTAAAAGAAGCCATGGGTAACACTAGCTTTCGTTTGCTGACTTTAGGCTATTTTGTTTGCGGATTTCAGGTAGTCTTTATTGCTGTACATCTAGCACCTTATTTAAAGGATCTCTCTGCAAGCTATCCAGCAGTGGGAGCGCCCGCCGTAGCAACTACTGCTCTTGCACTGATTGGCCTATTCAATATCTTTGGCACCTATGGCGCAGGCATGTTGGGTCAACGCCTTCCCAAACGCTATTTACTCTCAGGTATTTACTTGAGCAGATCTATTGCGATTGTCGGATTCTTGCTCATCCCATTAAGCGCAATGACCACCTACATCTTTGCAGCCATCATGGGGTTCTTGTGGTTATCTACTATCCCACTGACAAACGGTATCGTTGCGCAGATCTTTGGCGTGAAATACCTCACCATGCTCTCCGGCTTAGTATTCTTTTCACATCAGCTTGGTAGTTTCTGCGGCGCCTTTCTCGGCGGATATTTATTTGATCGCACGGGATCTTATTTAATCGTTTGGGAAATTGCGATTGCACTGGGTGTATTTGCGTTCTTAGTGAACTTGCCAGTGAAAGAGCGCGCCATTACTCGTATAGCAAACGCATGAGTAAGCGATTTTCATTAAGGCAATTGCTGCTTTATAGTTTTGCCTTATTGGTCTTGCTGTTGATTTTTTCTGCATACTTTGCGCCCGATATGATGGTTGCTATTACAAATCAAGTTTGGGCTTTATGTGGTTGGTGATGGCTTTGAAATTGGGAATCATTTTCCTTAACACAGTTTTATATTGACGCATACTCGCCGTAGCACAATGGATAGTGCACATGCCTCCTAAGCGTGGGATACAGGTTCGATTCCTGTCGGCGGGACCACCAAGTCAAGCAAACTTATCCACAGGGCATGTGGATAAATCTCCAAAAGTTTTCGTAAGTCGTAGATTTTTATAGAGCGACCTAGCTTACCTAAATTATTTGCAGTGAGTTCATGACACATTTAAAGTACGTACAAAAATTTAGTCATCGCTGTTCGATATTTTTTATGCCAGAAATCATTGACAAAAACCCTAAGACCGGCATGTTCCCTTAAACTCCAGCCTATGAACAAGCTATCAACCAGCACGCTCGCCGCCTTGGAGGAAATGCTCCAAAATACAACCCGCGCTGCCCCAGCCGACTTTATGCCGATTCAGCTTTCTCAAGGCAGTCAAGGCGATCAAGTAATCGGTTACTTAAATCCAGAATTTATCCCGTATGTTCGAGAATCCCTTCAAAAAAATGCGATTCCATTCATTAGCATCGGAAATGATCGTTTAAATATTCACCGGGGTCGACCTAAAGAGATATCTGCGAGCCTTTACCAATTGGCCGACAAGATGCGCGCGGCTGGTTATATCCAAGGTTGGCGTAACGAAGATTTTGCCTGGCTTGATCACAATGGACACCAGCACTTTCGCTTGGAGCGTTCGGCTTTTCGCACGTTTGGCTTTCGAAGTATGGCAACCCATATCAATGGCTACACAAAGTCTGCTTCACTATGGTTGGGTAGGCGAAGTGAAACCAAGGCTACTGATCCAGGTAAGTTAGACAATATTGCTGCTGGTGGCATTTCTGCTGATGAGACGCCTTGGGTTTGCGCAATACGGGAGCTCTGGGAAGAAGCGGGTGTGCCAGCGCAAATTGCTGATCAATTAGAGCCAGTGGGTCGAATTCATATGCGTCGACCAATC
>CAJEZV010000111.1 GCA_903995005.1 uncultured beta proteobacterium | reverse complement strand
AAAATCATAAATTGGCGACGACTATTTTTCATGGATTCTCCAAAAAATCAAACAGCGAATGGCGTGCAAACAATCTGAAATCTGATGCACTCTTTAAATCTTTTGAAATCATAGTCGAGAAGGTTTTAGCTTGCTATTGCCGGTGTAAGTATTTGATTTATATAGGTTAATAGTTGAGAATTGTTCTCAAGAAAAACTGCCGTCCTTCAAGGAGTGGTAATACTTATCTCCAACCCTTTAATTCCAAACAAGAAATACGTCTTTTAAGATAAGTGCCATCTGGTCCTTCGGGATAGGCCTCTTTGCAGTCCTTCATATCCACCTGATAGTTCTTGGGAGTGTTTTTCGCAGGGTCAGGATGGGTTGTTGGAAAACCGCCGCAGGCGACAAGGCTCAAGACAAACGTCAGAGCAAAATATTTACCTTCTCGCATTGGAATATATCTAGCGTTTTTCTAGCAAAGATAAAAACTCGCGGCGCAAATTAGAATCCTTTAAGAATGCACCGCGCATTACGCTATTAACCATCTTAGAGTCGCGATCTTTTACACCGCGCCACTGCATACAAAAGTGATCAGCATCCATCACGATTGCCACGCCAATAGGTTTAATTTTTCTCTCAAGCATGTCAGCCAATTCCACTACAGCCTCTTCTTGAATCTGTGGCCTACACATCACCCACTCAGTGAGCCTAGAATATTTAGATAAGCCAATCAATGCAGACTCTTTGCTCGGCAGAACGCCAATCCAAATGCGTCCCATGATAGGACACAGATGATGGGAGCAAGCGCTCCTGATGGTGATAGGCCCAACAATCATCAACTCATTTAAGCGACTGACATTGGGAAACTTAGTCAAAATTGGTTGCTCTACATAACGGCCATTAAAGACCTCTTGTACAAACATCTTAGCTATGCGACGACTGGTATTTTTGGTGTTGTGATCACTTTGTGTATCAATCACGAGGCTCTCAAGGACAGCTTGCATCTTCTCAGCAACCTCATCTACTAAGCCGTCTAATTCACCGGGCTGGATAAATGCCGCAATATTGTCATTAGCATGAAAGCGTGCTTTTTGCGCCTGAATACGACGACGAATCACCACTGATAAGGGTAAGCCAGCCTCATCTTTCTTTGGCGCGACTTTCTTGCTAGCCGTTTTACTTGCAGCGGCTTTCTTTGCTGGTCTTGTTGTGCTGGGCAGTTTTTTTGCTGGCATTGGGAATTATTTTTTCTCGGTATTTGATGAAATGATGAATGATTCTGAATGTCGTTAATTTCTGATTGTTACTCTTAAATCTGAAAGAAGATGGCTACGGCACAAATTAAGCCTGCAAGCCAAACAATCGATCTGGTAGTTGGCCAATCAGCAATGTAGCAAATAAGATAAGCAATGCGCGCCGCTACAAAACCTAGCGCTAGTAAATCAATTCTAGTTTGGGGTGCGTCGTTAAAGCTGGCAGTGATGACCGCAGCAAAGAAGAGTGGTAAGGACTCAAAAAGGTTTGCTTGCGCAGCATTGGCTCTTGCTCTAAATCCGGTTTGTTTAGCCAGCCACTGTCTTGGCATGCTGTTGTCGTAATGATCAAATCCTTTTTAGCAATGCCGGCTGCTACATAAGGAAATAATCCCATAAAGAGAACACAGGCATAGGCAATGGTCATGATTGTGAATGTACTTTCTTCTGAGAATCTTTTTTAGAACCAATGCGACTCTCAGTTCTATTGAGTAAATTGCGAATATTGCTACGATGGCGCCAAATGAGTAGCAGGCAAACCACCAAAAGAGCAATGCCCATCGGCTGAAAACCAAATAAAAATACGAAATAGATAGGGCCAAAAATTGCTGCTGCCAAAGCCGCTAGCGATGAGTAGCGCAAAAACACTGCCACGATGATCCAAGTACTTAAGGTGGCCAGCCCTAAAATTACATTAACGCCAAACAAAATTCCACAGGCTGTTGCAACACCCTTGCCACCTTTAAAGCCATGAAAGATGGGAAAGAGGTGTCCTAAAAATACCGCCAGCACAACCCCACATAAAACCCAAGAACTCAAAGTAGAAGTGAGGGACTGATCCCCTAAAAGCATTCTGGCCAACATTACAGCAAAGTAACCCTTGAGCATAGATCTGGATTATTAGCTAGATTTCGAATTAATCGACCGGCAACCTCTGCGCTAGGTTCAAATAAAACTGCTTCCAATGCATTGAATTTTTTCAACAGCGGTAATGCTATTGCTCCAATATTTGCACCTATATCCCAAAAAGTTCTAATGTTATTTTTTTCAATTTCTTCATTCAAACTTTGCGACAGTAAGGAGGAGTGATTTTTTCTGACTGCAATTGCAAACTCATTTAGATCATGCCCTTGCAAATACCAATTAACACCCTGTCTTTTTATTGCGATTTGACTTAATGCTCCTTGCCTTTGAAATGTTCTGTTTGCGAAGAGAGATTCCATATTAGTTTTCTAAATGAGCTAAGCATTTTTGCCCCTATTTAATAACACTTTATATCTGACTCGGATTCTACAGTTTTTAGTATGAGAGACCGCTAAGGCCTGTAAAATCATAAATTGGCGACGACTATTTTTCATGGATTCTCCAAAAAATCAAACAG
>CAJEZV010000110.1 GCA_903995005.1 uncultured beta proteobacterium | reverse complement strand
ACCAGAGACAGGCGCAGCTTTTTTGACGAAGTGGGTATAAGTAAATTGCACATGACCTTCTTTAGCATCAAGCAAAGGCAACATATCGCGCACCATGGCAACTACCGTTGTGCTGTCAACAGCCATTTCTTGTTTTTGCAAGAGCGCCATGAAACGCGACATATGCGTTCCCTTCACATGCGCAGGTAGTGCTACGTCCATCTCAAACTGACCAACAGATGGAAAATCTCCAGATGCACTGCGAATAGTGAGAGGGTGACGCACGCCACGAATACCAACCTGCTCAATGGGCAAAGCGCGCTCATCCAATGTGGATTGCACATCGGGCATTGCACTGGCTTTGAGAAAGGCGGGGTTCATGTCATTCATAACTCTATTTTCAAGCAAAACGGGCTTATTTGCCCGAAATTACTGAATTTGCCATTAATACTGCAGGAAAACGCTGCTTAATCGAATGAGCGATGCCTTCTGCATCTAGGCCACACTTGGTCATGAGCAGGTTATAGTCGCCGTGCTCAATAAATTGATCTGGAAGACCTAACTGTAAAAGGGGTTTGTTGATTTCTAGTTTTGAGAGCGCCTCTAAGCAAGCGCTACCTGCTCCACCTTGAATAGCGCCATCCTCAATCGTCACAAAATAATCATGATCTGCTGCCAAAGATTTGATGAGATCAATATCGAGCGGTTTTACAAAACGCATATTGGCAACGGTTGCATCCATTCCTTCGGCAACCTCTAGCGCAGGGTATAGCAAAGTACCAAACGCCAAGATGGCTACGCGATGTCCAGAAGGAGCATTTGATTTGCGACGAATCTCTCCTTTTCCAAATGGTAAGGTGCGCAACTCTTTAGAAGGAGTAGTACCTACACCTGCGCCTCTTGGGTAGCGCACAGCACTTGGATGGGGTTGATGAAATGCAGTAGTCAAAAGATCGCGGCACTCTGCTTCATCTGCCGGTGTCATCACCAACATATTCGGGATACAGCGTAAGTATGGAATATCGTAAGCACCAGCATGGGTTGCGCCATCGGCACCAACTAAGCCAGCACGATCTAATGCAAACAAGACCGGCAAATCTTGCAAAGCCACATCATGAATCAACTGATCATAAGCACGCTGTAAGAAAGTGGAATAGATCGCCACTACCGGCTTCATACCTTCACACGCCATACCAGCAGCAAAAGTCACTGCATGCTGCTCAGCAATACCGACATCGTAATAACGCTTCGGAAAGTTTTTCTCAAACTCAACAAGGCCGGAGCCTTCTCGCATCGCGGGTGTAATGCCGACCAGGAGGGGGTCTGCATTTGCCATATCGCATAACCACTCACCAAATACCTGGGTGAAAGTTTTCTTGCTGGCGACAGTTTTTTTAACGCCCTCTTCAGGATTAAATTTACTAGGGCCGTGATAGAGCACAGGATCGGCTTCAGCCAATTCGTAGCCCTGGCCCTTTCTGGTCACCACATGCAGAAACTGCGGACCACGACCTTCCAAGGCAAGGCGGCGTACATTCTGCAACATCGGAATTAAGGCATCTAAATCATGGCCATCGATTGGGCCAAAGTAATTAAAACCAAACTCTTCAAAAATAGTGGAAGGTGAAACCATCCCTTTAGCATGATCTTCAAGACGTTTTGCAAACTCCCGCAGTGGCGGTGCGATCGATAAAACGCTATCGATTCCTTTTTTGGTAGCAGAGTAAATATTGCCGCTCAGCAATCTCGCCAGGTGACGATTGAGTGCGCCCACAGCCGGGGAGATCGACATATCGTTGTCATTCAGAATGACTACTAATGGCAAGTCTTCATACACACCAGCATTGTTCATTGCCTCAAATGCCATGCCGCCAGTCATTGCGCTATCGCCAATAACGGCCACAGCGACATGACGCTCACCCTTTGTTTGAAATGCGCGCGCCATACCCATCGCCGCAGAAATACTAGTGGATGAGTGTCCCGTACCAAAGGCATCGAATTGGCTTTCAGAGCGATGCGGAAAGCCTGACAATCCTTTGAACTGACGCAAGGTACTCATGCGCTCACGGCGGCCAGTCAATATTTTGTGTGGATAACTTTGATGTCCCACATCCCATACGATGCGATCGTCTGGAGTATCAAATACATAGTGCAGAGCAATCGATAACTCCACGGTCCCCAAGTTGGACGAAAGATGTCCGCCAGTTTTAGATACAGAATCTAAAACAAATTGGCGTAACTCATCAGCAAGCGCAGGCAATTCTTCGCGAGTGAGTTTTTTTAAATCTTCAGGAGAGTTGATGGAATCTAAAGTCATTAAATTGATTTAATCTGTATTTATTTCGCTCTATTCACCACTAAGAGCGCCAAATCTTTTAAAGCATCCGCCCTATTACCAAAATCATCTAGGCTAGCAATTGCCATTTCTTGCAATTCTTTAGCCTGCTTTTGGGCATAGTCTAAACCCATCAAGGTCACATAGGTGGGCTTATTGGCTGCCGCATCCTTGCCTGCTGTTTTTCCAAGGGTTTGACTGTCGGCCGTTACATCCAGCACATCATCAACAATCTGAAAAGCCAGGCCTAGGGCTGTAGAGTATTTTTGTAGTTGCGCCAATTGAGCAGCAGTCAGATGTGCTG
>CAJEZV010000109.1 GCA_903995005.1 uncultured beta proteobacterium | reverse complement strand
GAGAGGTCTGCTGCCAGCTCATAAGTACCGATCAATAGTGCAACATCCTCTAAGTAACCAGCCGGTACCTCAACTACCAAAAGCAAGCCATCGCCCTTGGCTTGGGCACTTGTGATTTGACCAACGGCGGTAATAATTCCAGTAAACATAGGATGATTTTAGTTCTTAATTAATCTAAGTCGTAAGTCGGGTCCAAATAAGCGCTGATCAATCACTTTCCAATCTTTTGGTATATCCAATGAAGATAGGGTTGACACATTTGCCATGCCAATACCCTCACCCATGAAAAATGGTGCGTAATAAAGCAATAATTCATCTACACAATTTTCTCGGAGCATTGATCCATTGAGCTTAAAGCCTGCCTCAATATGAATCTCATTCATCTGGCGCTCTTGTGCTAAATACAAAAAGAGTTTTGGTAAGTCAACTTTGCCAAAAGCGTTAGCCATGGCAATCACCTCAATGCCACGGGCCTCAAATGCTCTAGTCCTCTCAGAGTGCTCTTGAGAGTCTAGCTCAGCACACACAATTAAAACTTTTGATTGATCGAGATGATTTAGTACCTTGGCATTGATGGGTGTATCCAACTTGGAATCAATAATGATTCTCCAGGGCTGACGGTGTGTTAAGACCTCTCTCACATTGAGCGAAGGATCATCTTCTTTAACCGTACCCACACCGGTCACGATTGCGCAAGCCTGTGCGCGCCAGTGATGGCCATCCGCTCTTGCAAGAGGCCCAGTAATCCACTGACTCTTGCCATCTGGCAATGCGGTCCTACCATCCAAGCTAGCGGCAATTTTCAGGCGAACCCAAGGAAGACCTCTTGTCATCCGCGAAATAAATCCACGATTTAGCTCTATAGCTTCCGCTTCCAATAAACCACAATGCACTTCGATACCTGCTGCTTTTAATCTTTCCAAGCCCTTGCCACCAACCAATGGATTAGGATCGCTCATAGCAATAATCACTTTAGCCGGCTTTGCAGCAATCAAAGCATCAACACAAGGAGGAGTTTTACCGGTGTGATTGCATGGTTCAAGCGTGACGTAGATTGTCGATCCCACTAAATCGCTACCCCTAGATTTAGCATCGGCCAATGCTTGAACTTCCGCATGTGCCTCGCCCACTTTTTGAGTAAAACCACGGCCAATCACTTGCCCATTTTTGACGATAACGCACCCAACCCGTGGATTAGGGTTGGATAAATAAAGTGCATTTTGAGCCTCGGCCAAAGCCTCACTCATAAACTGGTGGTCAACTGCGCTGTACATGCTTCTATTAAACCATTCAATGGCAGCGCTTGGCATCTCTAGCCGGGTCACAGATTCTCCAGCGCCCTCCACTGCCCAAAATGAGCTGGCGCTCAAGACTAGGAGTCCTAACATGACTCAAGATGAGTCGATTAGCCACAAAGCCCCCTTGACTCGTTTTAGCACCTCCTGCTGCATTGAACAAAATACCTCTTTTGCCCGAATGGGGATCTACAAACTGCCTGCCACCACCCTTAAAGTAAATCGGATCTATTGCGCCCTGAGAAAACCAAGACTTGGGCACGCAATTTGATTTAGCCGCCCCACCAATACAACCACTTTGAATCACCCAGCCGTCATCCCAGCCAAACTCAGTAAGAGGCCTTAGCGATACTGGCCCACCCAAATGTAATGCTAACTGCCGAGCAAAATGGGCGTGCGCAATAAACCGCCTTGCAACGGAATCAATTTCTCGAGCAGCCATTTGGTTTTGTAAGAGCGGCATGGTGACCATCGCCATGATTGCGATAATCAATATGACTACCATTAACTCTAGCAAGCTACCGCCCTGAGAAGAATGATATTTAATCAAAAACCTGCCGCCAATTGATACGTGTAGTTGCACCAAGCTTTTCATTTAAAGCAATATGAACTTGGATTGCAGGTTTTTGTTTACTGGTAATTGACCAGATATTTTTGGAGATAGGCTGAATAAAACAGGAATTTTCACTAAACAAATAACTGGTAGCGAAACTATGCTCACAATCTAATACTTCTTTTTCTGCAGAAATAAAATTTTGCTGTGCAATCTCAATAGATTTCACCTCAATCATCCGCAGCGCAGTCAAACGCTCTAGATGCACAACTAAAGATGTGCAAAGTAGCAGTAAAGAGATTACCCAGGCAAGAATCATGGCAAATTCCTACTGCTAAAGGTACGCTCAAGCCCCATATTTAATAAGGCTCCGTCGGTCATCTGTAGACGAATCTTAAACAGTTTTTGACCTGGTGATTTATCTGGTGTAACAAGCTCATGAATTAATAGGGAACTGACACCGTTCATCAAAGTAGTATTTTGCAAACGACCTTGTCGATCAAGCGATTGGCAAATTAATGATCCTCCATTGACCTTTGCTCCTTTAGAGATGCCAGCCTGCCAATCCACTAAAAATCCTTGGCGGGCTAAACCATTTTTAGTTCGATCTTGAGTAAGTGCATTACCAATACAATCGAAATCGACGCCACTTGATAATTCATGATGCACCGTCAATGAATCAGAGCCTCGGTATCCTGACTTTTTCTGAATCTGGATCCATTGGTCTGACTGTATACGATGCCTTGTGTTGATACTTCGGTATCCTGCCATCCGAATTGCCCGCCC
>CAJEZV010000108.1 GCA_903995005.1 uncultured beta proteobacterium | reverse complement strand
AATGGAGCGGGAGGCTGCAGCCGAGGCTTTGAGATTCTTGCGTGGGGAGACTTTGCTGCAGGAAGTTCCTTTCGAAGAATATTCATATCAGCTTTTGCAGGGGGTTTTGCGATGAAGGTAGTGGTATTTGGCGGCTCAGGATTTCTTGGGTCTAATGTGTGCGATCAGCTAAGCGCAAGCGGTCATGATGTGGTTATCTTCGATAGGGTGGAGTCAAATTGGCGACAGGCTCATCAAAAGATGTTTGTTGGCGACATATTGGACATGGACGCAGTGAATGCAGCAGTTACAGGCGCTGATATTGTTTACAACTTTGCAGGCATTTCTGATTTGGATGAGGCATTGCACAAGCCACTCGATACGGTAAGTATTAATGTCCTTGGGAATGCCAATGTACTCGAGGCGGCACGTAAAAACAATGTGAGCCGTTATATCTTCGCAAGCACTATTTATGTTTTTAGTCGTGAGGGTGGTTTTTATCGCTGCAGCAAGCAGTCGGCAGAACACTATATTGAAGAGTATCAGCATAACTATGGCCTTGACTACACCATATTGCGTTATGGCTCCCTATACGGTCCCCGCTCGGATCAAAGAAATGGGCTCTACCGAATCGTAAAGTCAGCCATAGAGTCTGGAGAGATAATTTATCAGGGTAGTGCAGATGCTATGCGAGAGTATATTCATGTTGAAGATGCGGCGCGTGCTAGTGTTGTTGCATTAGGGGAGGAATTTCGCAACCGCCACGTAATTCTAACCGGTCAGGAACCCATGAAGGTGCTCGATTTACTGCGCATGTTGTCGGAAATTTTAGGAAATCCCGAGGGCGTTAAATTTACTGAGGCTCACCTCTCAGGTCACTACATTAGAACTCCATATGCTTACCGTCCATCAGCTGGATTGAAGTACGTTCCGCCTCTGCACATAGATCTTGGACAAGGATTGTTGCAGTTAGTGGAGGGTATAGCGTCGGAACTTGGGGGTCTCGATGCATGAACAAAGGAGTTGCTTTTGAATTTGGGGCAATATCGGCTGGTTTTTTGGGACTTTGATGGCGTAATCAAGGAATCAGTAAATATAAAAACCCAAGCATTTAAAGAGCTATTTGCACCGTTTGGTGACAGTGTAGTTGAGCAAGTTGTTCAACACCATTTGCTTAATGGCGGTGTGTCTCGAGTAAAGAAGATTGAACACGCACTAAAAAACTTCGTAGGGCGATCATTTAGCCTCTCGGAGCTTAATGAGTTGGTGGATCATTTTGGTTCTTTAGTAAGAGACATGGTAGTTTTGTCACCATGGGTTCCAGGTTCCGAACCATTGTTGCGGGCGACTAAGCATCCCCCTTATGTGCTTGTTACAGGTACTCCACAGGCTGAAATTAATTGGATTCTGAATAAGCTTTCATTGACAGATAGTTTCAGCCGGGTGTATGGTGCGCCGACAGAGAAATTTACTGCGTTGCAGCAAACTCTAACGGATTTAGGTATTGATCCCTCTGAAACTATTTTCATAGGCGATTCAATGACGGATTATGAGGCGGCGGATCAGGCAGGGGTTGCTTTTTTACTTCGAAGATCCCCAAACTTCGAACATATGATAGACTGCAAAATTCAACAAGTGGCTGATCTTACTTCGGTATCCATTGTTTAGTTTGCCCTTGGAATTCGGCGACTCTTTGGTATTTACGAACATGTTTAGCTCTAAAAATCAAAGAAAATGCGCATCTTACTTTTATACCCCAATTTTTATGGAATGAACATGCTGCCTCCAGCGATAGGGCTATTCACATCGCTCCTAAAGGCGGATGGCCACGAGGTAAGATTGTTTGATACAACAGTCTATGAGGGATCCTTTAGTGATGTTGATTCGGACAAAAGTAAGTCAGACAATCTTAATGCAAGACCTTTTGACGATACCTTATTGCAAGAGTCAGCAAAGAGAAGTAATCCGATTGACGATTTTCGAGACACGGTAATAAACTACGCTCCAGATTTGATTGCGGTATCCGCAACAGAGGACATGTACCCAATTGGAGTTGCGCTTCTCAAAGCCCTTGGGCGCCAAAGGCCACGCGTTGTGATAGGAGGAGTCTTTCCTACATTTGCCCCTGACTTGGCGCTTAAATATTCGGAGGGGTCTATAGATTGGGTCTTGAAGGGAGAGGGAGATGTAAGTCTTCCGTTGCTATGCAGAATGCTTGAAAAAAATCAAGATGTATCTCATGTGCCTGGGTTGTATGGCAGCGTCGGCGATAGATTGGTGAATAATCCACTGCCTCATCCTGTCGATATGGCAACTTTACCTCTGCCAGACTATAGCCTCTTTGAGGAGAGTCGTTATTATCGACCGATGCAGGGAAAGTTGTGGCGTATGCTGCCAGTCCAGACTATACGAGGATGCCCCTACACTTGCGCGTATCGTACTTCCCCCTCCCAAATAACAATTCACAAAGAAGAGAATACCAATTTCTTCCGAAAACAAAGAGTTGACCTGATTCGAGATGAACTTGTGCATTGCCGTGATGTTTATAAAGCAGACTCCTTTTATTTTTGGGCGGATACATTTCTCGCTTGGAGTGATCGCGAGTTTGAAGAGTTTTGCGAGATGTACGAAGAGTTCCAACTTCCATTTTGGATACAAACTCGACCAGAGACTGTGAGGAAATCGCGCTTCGAGCGGTTAAAAAAAATTGGCTTGTTAAGGGTAGCTTTCGGCGTTGAGCATGGTAACGAATTATTTAGGGAGAAAATCCTACACCGGAAGGTTAAGAATGAAAACATCATTA
>CAJEZV010000107.1 GCA_903995005.1 uncultured beta proteobacterium | reverse complement strand
ACCGAGATCTACACAAGGATGAACACTCTTTCCCTACACGACGCTCTTCCGATCTGTGATTTACCGAAGCAGTTTCAGGAATTAGCTGGTCGCCCCATGCTAGCTTATGCTATCGATGCCTTTATGCAATCTCCTCAGATTGAATCCATCTGGATTGGCGTTTCGCCTGGCTTTATTGATAATCCTATTTTGAAAAACCTGGCAAAAGGTAGCAAGCCAATTCATTTCTTACCTACTGGTGGACCAACTCGCCAAGAGACTGTTCGCAATACCTTGGCCGCACTATTCAAGTCTGGAATATCGGCAGAAGATTGGGTCTTGGTTCACGATGCAGCAAGACCGGGTATTACGCCAGCACTCATAGAAAAATTGATTACTTCGGTACAAGGTTCGAATATAGGTGGTTTATTGGCGGTCCGTTTGGCCGACACTTTGAAACAAGCAGATCTTGATTCTGTGATTGCCGGCAACATACCTCATGTAGAGAAAACCATTCCACGTGAGCACTTATGGCAGGCGCAGACCCCGCAAATGTTCGGCCTTAAGAGTTTGCACGCCGCCTTAGAGGATGCCATTCGCCTGGAGGCTGACGTCACGGATGAAGCAAGCGCTATGGAGTTGGTTGGCGTGAAACCATTATTGATTGAAGGTGCTACACGAAACTTCAAGGTAACCGATCCTGCAGATTGGGAATTGATGCAACTGCTATTGAATCCAACAAGAGATACATAAAGAATCTATATGACACAAAGTAATGCTCATGTTCCGCAGTTCCGTATTGGTCAGGGTTATGACGTCCATGCTCTGGTAGCAGATCGCAAGCTGATTCTTGGTGGCGTACATGTGCCATATGAAAAAGGTTTATTAGGGCACTCTGATGCTGATGCTTTACTGCATGCATTGACCGATGCTTTGCTGGGAGCGGCAGGGCTAAATGATATTGGGCAGCTATTTCCGGATACCGATCCAGAGTTCAAGGATATGGATAGCCGAATCTTGCTTCGCGCAGCCCTCCAAAAAGTTCAGGCTGCCGGCTTTCAGGTCGGAAATGTGGATGCAACCATCATTTGTCAAAAGCCTAAATTAGCGGAATTTTTGCCCGAAATGGTCAGAAATATCGCTGCCGACCTCTTGGTTACCCCCAGCCATGTAAACCTCAAAGCTAAAACCAATGAATCCTTAGGTCACCTGGGAAGGGGTGAGGGCATTGCAGTACATGCTGTGGCATTGCTTTACAAGGCCTAAAGCTCCTCTAAAACCCCAAGCATTGTAGAATTACGGTCTTTAGAGTGAAGTTTAAGCTTGGCAGAGTTTGCGGATATTCGCGAGGATGGCGAAATTGGTAGACGCACCAGGTTTAGGTCCTGACGCCAGAAATGGTGTGGGGGTTCGAGTCCCCCTCCTCGCACCACAAGATTACTACTTGGCTTGGACTTCACATATCCTGATTTCAATTAAGAGACGAGAATGGCTGTGCAGATAGAAAATTTAGGTTTGTTAGATCGCAAGATGACTTTGGAATTCGCTCGTGCCGATTTGGCTAAAGCGCGTGAAGCCCGTTTGGCTAAAGTTGGTAAGACCATGAAAATGTCAGGCTTTCGTCCAGGCAAGGTACCCAAAAATCTTGTTGAGAAGCAACACGGCATGCAAGTTGATTTTGAATTGCAATTTGATAAGGCCGCCGAACTTTTTTATGAGCATGCGAAAAGAGAGGGTGTAGCTTTAGCTGGTCAACCACGTCTTGAGCCAAAGAGTGAATTAGATGCTGACAAAATTGTCTTCGATGCATTCTTTGAGGTGTTGCCAGAAGTCAAAATCGGTGATTTCTCAAATGCTGAAGTTACTAAGTACGTGACAGAGATTGGCGACGCTGAAATTGATCGCGCTATTGATGTACTCCGTAAACAGCAGGTTCACTACCATCCACGCGGCGAAGCTGGTGCCCATGGTGACGGCGGTACCAATATAGCAGCCCAAACTGGCGACCAGGTAGTGATCGACTTTGTGGGCAAGATTGATGGTGTTGAGTTTGCAGGCGGTAAAGCTGAAAACTTTGAATACGTGCTTGGCGAAGGCCGCATGTTGCCTGAATTCGAAGCTGCAACCTTAGGCTTAAAGCCAGGTGAAAGTAAATCTTTCCCTTTAAGTTTCCCAGCTGACTATCACGGTAAAGATGTTGCCGGCAAAACTGCTGATTTCACTATTACTGTTAAGTCAGTGAACTGGGCCCACTTACCAGCAGTGGATGATGCGTTTGCATTGTCTATGGGTGTTACAGAAGGCGGTGTTGAAAAAATGCGTGCCGATGTAAAAGAAAATTTAGATCGCGAAGTAAAGCGCCGCATCACTTCTTTGTTGAAAAATGAAGTAATGGAAAAGCTCAATACTTTGTGTGAACTCGATGTACCTAAATCCTTAGTGTCTTCAGAGCAAGAGCGACTCGTTGAAGGTGCTCGTCAAGATTTAATGCAGCGTGGCGTACCTAATGCTAAAGATGCACCTATTCCTGGAGAAATATTTGCTGAGCAAGCACTCAAGCGTGTTCGTCTTGGCTTGATTCTGAGCGAATTGGTTAAAAAGCATAACTTGGCTGCTACTGCAGATCAAATCAAAGCTGAAATCGATGAACAAGCTGCTACCTATGAAGATCCAAAAGAGGTTGTTCGTTGGTTCTATAGCAATCCAAGCCGCCTAAAAGATATCGAGAACCTGGTGCTTGAAGATAATGTGATCAAGCATTTCACATCACTTGCCAAAGTTAGCGATAAAGCGATAAGCTTTGAAGAACTAAGCAAGCTACACTAAGCTAAAGAAGCTATCAATTTCCTTAAAGAGGGCCGCCGTAAATGAACCAAATCCATTCTCTGTCTGAAAACTTAGAACCTCAAGCTCTAGGTTTGGTTCCA
>CAJEZV010000106.1 GCA_903995005.1 uncultured beta proteobacterium | reverse complement strand
TGGAATGCCCTACTCAGCCCTGATGCTGGCCCCTTTTTGAGGTATGAATTCTTAAGCGCTCTTGAAGAAACTGGCTGTGTTGGTGGTAATACTGGATGGCAAGTTGCCCATTTGGTTTTGAAGCAAGATGGCCAATTAATTGGCGCAATACCTCTGTATTTAAAGCAGCACTCCTATGGTGAGTTTGTCTTTGACTGGTCATGGGCACAGGCCTACGAGCAGCAAGGCATGAACTATTACCCTAAGGCACTTTGCGCTATTCCTTTCACGCCTGTGCAGGGTTCACGCATTCTCTGCAGCCCCGAATCTGATGTGGTTGAAATTCAGAATGCATTAATTGGTGGACTGAAGACTTTATTGGCAGAAAACCACCTCTCCTCTGTGCACATACTCTTCCCAATGACTAATCAAGTAAAGGTATTAAAGGAACAAGGCTTCTTACTAAGAGATTCTGTGCAGTTTCATTGGCATAACCAAAACTTTCAGAGTTTTGAGGAATTTTTATCTGCGCTAACCATGAAGCGTCGCAAGAATATTCGTCGTGAACGTGAGCAAGTAGCAAAAGAAGCGATTACGTTTAGGCATGTTCCTGGGAAAGAGTCTAGCGACCAAGATTGGGAATTCTTTTTCGATTGCTATCAAAACACTTATCTTGAGCACCACTCAGCCCCTTACTTGAATGAATCATTCTTTAAGCTATGGGCAAAACGGATGCCAGATAATCTGCATTTAATCATTGCCGAAAAGGATGGAATGTCTATTGCAGCCTCCCTACTAGTGATAGATCGACCATCAGGCAAGGTGTTTGGGAGATATTGGGGTGCCAAAGTACATATTCCTTGCTTACACTTCGAGACTGCGTATTACCAAGCTATTGAGTACTGTATCGCCGAAGGTATTCAAACTTTTGAAGGTGGCGCTCAAGGCGAACATAAAATGGCGCGCGGCTTTTTGCCAACCACCATCCAATCTGCACATTTGATCAAAGACCCTAGATTTGCGAAGGCAATTGAACATTTTCTCGACCGTGAACATCAAGGTATTGGCGCCTATGTCGATGAGCTTGCCGAGCATAGCCCACTGAAATCGACTAAAGTACAGCTATGAATTCTGATAGCATCAACCCGCAAACTCAAGATGGCTCACATTCACTCTCTACAGGGGATGATGCATCTGACTCTCCCTGTATTGGAGTTTGCACAACCCTCTATGATGAAATCTGCCAAGGCTGCGGTCGCACTCTATCTGACGTGAGTAATTGGGTTTTTCTCTCCGATGAAGAGAAGCTATCCGTTTGGAAACGTATTCGCGAAGACGGAACTGCAATGCGTTTTCAGAGACAGAATAAAGAAAATAAGCCTGCGTAATCACTCGCAGGCTTATTGTTTCTAAAGCTAAATGGCACTTAGCTAAAAGCTTAGCCGGTCAATTCCTGACTACGTAAGTATTCTTCATAAGTTCCTGAGTAATCTACCACCGTACCATCCATCTTCACTTCTAAGATGCGATTGGCCAATGCGGATACAAATTCACGATCATGGGATACGAAAATCAAAGTGCCATCGAATTTCTCCAGAGCAATTTGCAAACTTTCAATTGACTCCATGTCCATGTGATTGGTTGGCTCATCCATTGCTAGGACGTTATATTTTTGGAGCATCAATTTACCCCAAATCATGCGGCCCTTTTCACCACCGGAGAGGACTTTGACGGATTTACCAATGTCATCACCAGAGAACAATAGACGACCTAAGGTGCCGCGAATCACTTGATCATCGTCACCAGTATTGCGCCACTCATTCATCCAATCCATGAGTAATTCGTCTTTAGCGAACATCTCAGTATTATCTTGAGGCATAACACCGACCTTAGCATTCTCAGCCCACTTCACATCACCACTATCAACAGCAATACCATCAAAGCGCTTACTCAGAATGGATTTGAGCAGCGTAGTCTTGCCGGCACCGTTTTGGCCAATGATGGCAATCTTCTCACCAGCACGAACACCGAGCTTAAAGTTCTTAAAAATCACGCGGTCATAGGCTTTTGTAAGTGCATTGCACTCGACTGCCATGTTGTGGAGTTTTTTCTCAGTATCAAAACGAATAAATGGGTTTTGACGTGATGAAGGCTTCACTTCAACAATCTCAATTTTTTCCAACTGACGCTGACGTGAGGTAGCTTGACGTGCTTTAGAAGCATTCGCAGAGAAGCGCGCCACGAAAGCTGCTAATTCAGCAATCTTTTCTTTGGCTTTCACATTATTACTTAACTGTTGGGTCCGCGCCTGCACAGATGCCAGCATGTAAGAGTCGTAGTTTCCTGGATAGACCTTCAGTGTTCCATAGTCCATATCAGCCATGTGCGTACAGACTTCATTAAGGAAGTGGCGATCATGGGAAATAATGACGATGGTGCTCTTAATTTGATTGAGGATGTCTTCAAGCCAATGGATCGAGTGAATATCCAAGTTATTGGTTGGCTCATCTAGCAGCAATACGTCTGGATCAGAGAACAATGCTTGCGCTAGCAATACACGCAACTTCCAACCTGGTGCAACGTTACTCATGGGACCATCATGTTGCTCAGTCGGAATACCAATGCCTAATAACAGCTCACCTGCTTTTGCTTCTGCTGTGTAACCACCATACTCAGCATACTTGCCTTCGAGTTCAGCAGCCTTCATATAATCTTCGTCTGTGGCTTCAGGATTTGCGTAAATCGCATCACGCTCAGCAGCAGCCTTCCACATCTCTTCGTGACCCATCATCACGACATCAAGTACCCGCACGTCTTCATAAGCAAATTGATCTTGGCGCAACTTACCGAGACGAATACCGGGGTCTAAGCTGACATTACCGCTAGTAGGCTCAAGTTCGCCGCCTAGGATTTTCATGAAGGTGGATTTACCGCAACCGTTT
>CAJEZV010000105.1 GCA_903995005.1 uncultured beta proteobacterium | reverse complement strand
CTATGCGCTCCCTAAAGTCCTAACCGAATTTACAAAACGCTTTCCAAAGGTGCGCGTTAGCATTCAACAAGGTAACCCGGGGCAAATTGCAGAGTTACTAACTCATGATCGGGCGGATATTGCGATTGCCACCGAAGGTATTGCTAATACCCCTGGAGTCCTTGCTCTGCCTGGCTATCAATGGCAACACGTAGTGATGATGCCCTTAAGTCATCCACTCCTCAATCAAGCAACGGTAACCTTAGAAGAGATTGCGAAGTATCCCATCATCACTTATGACAAAGCGTTTGCAGGCCGCAGCAAAATTGATGCTGCCTTTGCACAACGAAATATCACTCCAGATATTATTTTGGAAGCAATTGATGCCGATGTAATTAAAACGTATGTAGAAACCGGAATGGGTATTGGTATCGTTGCTGGTCATGCGTATGACCCGGATAGAGATCGCAACCTTAAAGTCATTCAAGCGAGCCATCTTTTTGGTAATAACGTAACGCATCTTGGCGTCAAACAAGGTGCTTACCTGCGCTCCTTTGTATACACCTTTATTGAACTCTTCTCGCCGACCCTAACCAAGAAAATCGTCGAGCAGGCGATGAATAACGAATCGGATTCGTACGAAATTTAGGTTTTTGAAGAAACTCAAAGACTGAACCGTCATTTGAGTGGTGCCTCGGGGCGGACTCGAACCGCCACGCCTTGCGGCACCGGATTTTGAGTCCGGCACGTCTACCAATTCCATCACCGAGGCAGGTGTTTGCAGTGGAAATTCTGCTTAGTTTGATGCTTTGTTACTGCTAAGACATGAGAGTGTAACAAAAAATGGCTCGTAAGCCTCTACCTTTGCTCTAGAACCCTTAAAATGAATACTTCTAGCCAAATTATTAAAAGGAATTACCCGTATGGCCGGCCACTCGAAATGGGCCAATATTCAGCACCGCAAGGGTCGTCAAGACGAAAAACGCGGCAAGATTTGGACCAAACTCATTAGAGAAATTACTGTTGCCGCCAAATTGGGTGGTGGTGATGTCGCAACCAATCCTCGTTTACGCTTGGCGATTGATAAAGCCAAAGACTCTAATATGCCGAACGATAACGTACAAAGAGCAATTCAGCGGGGTACAGGTTCGCTCGAAGGCGTGAACTACGAAGAGATTCGTTACGAAGGTTACGGTATGAATGGTGCCGCGATTATTGTTGACTGCTTAACTGATAACCGCACCCGTACCGTTGCTGAAGTTCGCCATGCTTTTAATAAAAATGGTGGCAATATGGGCGCCGAAGGATCTGTAGCTTTTCTATTTAAGCATTGCGGTCAAATGTTATTCGCACCCGGTACGAGTGAAGATCAACTCATGGAAGTTGCCTTAGATGCTGGCGCTGAAGATGTTATTACACATGATGATGGTTCGCTTGAAGTTCTCTCTCCGGTGCCAGAGTTCAGCAAGGTGCAAGATGCTATTAGCCAAGTAGGTCTCAAACCCGAATTAGCTACAGTCGCAATGCGCCCTGAGACTGAGATTGCCCTTGAGGGCGAACAAGCAGAAAGCATGCAAAAACTATTAGATGCTCTTGAAAATCTCGATGATGTTCAAGAAGTCTTTACGAATGCTGCTCTTTAAAGAAATATTTTTCCCATAACCTATTTAAGTCACAGCTCGCTATGAAAATTCTTCTTATTGGATCCGGCGGACGCGAACATGCATTAGCTTGGAAGCTTGCACAATCGCCTCAAGTACAAACCGTCTATGTAGCACCAGGCAATGGTGGCACTGCCACCGCCAAGCAGACTGCTGCTGGCATTGAGAATCTACCAATAACCGGCTTACAAGAGTTAGCAGACTTTGCTAAACGTGAAAAGATTCACCTCACCGTAGTTGGCCCCGAAGCACCTTTAGCAGCTGGCGTAGTCGATGTTTTCCGCAATCAGGGTTTACGTATTTTTGGCCCAACCCAATTAGCAGCTCAACTGGAGTCCTCTAAAGATTTCTCCAAGGCATTTATGAAGCGCCATGGTATTCCAACAGCGGATTACCAAACCTTCTCTAGCGCCCTCGAAGCCCATGCCTATATTGATGCTAAAGGTGCGCCAATCGTGATCAAGGCTGATGGTCTTGCTGCTGGTAAAGGCGTGGTAGTAGCTATGAGCCCAGATGAAGCACATGCTGCAGTCGATATGATGCTTGCTGATAATAAGTTCGGTAATGCCGGTGCGCGTGTTGTGATCGAAGAGTTTCTGACTGGCGAAGAAGCCAGCTTTATTGTGCTTGTTGATGGTAAACATGTGCTTGCACTAGCAACCAGCCAAGATCACAAGCGCTTACTCGATGCTGATCAAGGCCCCAATACTGGGGGTATGGGCGCTTATTCCCCTGCCCCTGTTGTCACTCCAGAAATTCATGCGCGTGCATTACGTGAAGTCATCATGCCAACAGTCAAGGGCATGGAAGCTGATGGCATTCCATATACCGGCTTCTTATATGCTGGCTTGATGATTGCTCCAGACGGCAAACTCAAGACTTTAGAGTTCAATTGCCGCATGGGAGACCCAGAAACGCAACCTATCATGGCTCGTTTACGGAGCGATCTTGTCAATGCGCTAGACCATGCAGTAGATGGCAAACTCAATGAAGTTGAGTTGGAATGGGATCGTCGCACTGCATTAGGCGTTGTACTCGCTGCTCATCACTATCCAGAGACCCCACGTAGTGGCGATGTGATTACTGGCATTCCAACTGATACTGAAGATCAAATAACATTCCATGCAGGCACTCAATTGCAAGATGGCAAGATCGTGACTTCCGGTGGTCGTGTGATGTGCGTGGTGGGCCTTGCAGATACGGTTCGCGGCGCTCAGCAAAAAGCTTATGAAGCAATTAATAATATTCGTTTTGATGGCATGCAATATCGCAAAGATATTGGCTATCGCGCGGTCAAATAAGACAGAGGCTATCTCTTGACATCCACTCACACCCAAATTGATATCCCAGCCCTAAAAGATTACTTCTTAGGTTTACAAGATCGCATTA
>CAJEZV010000104.1 GCA_903995005.1 uncultured beta proteobacterium | reverse complement strand
GAAATATAGAATTCATCCGAGACATCCATTAGAAAGAAAGCAATGCAACAAAATAGGATGCTAATTATTGGTCGTTAATCATTATTTTCAGCATAATATGCTTAGAAATATAATTTTTAAGGAATTTTATGAAGCTAGATCCCATAGATATCAGAATTTTGAATGAACTTCAAAATGACAGCTCCCACAGTAATGTGGAGCTCGCCAAGCGGGTTCACCTATCGCCATCCCCCTGCCTAATGCGCGTCAAAGCACTGAAAGATAAAGGTGTCATCAGAAATTATGTTGCACTGGCAGATCCCAAGATTTTAGGGCTTGGCTTAAATGTCTTTATCTCCATTAGCCTCAAAGAGCAGTCAAAAGCAGCGCTAGGAGAATTTGAACAACGTATCTCAGAACATGATGAGGTGATGGAGTGCTATCTCATGACTGGTGATAGCGATTATCTCATTCGTGTGGCAGTGGCTGATATGGGTGCGCTAGAAAAATTTATCCTAGAGCAACTAACGCCAATTCCAGGGATTGAAAAAATTCGCTCTAGCTTTGCCTTAAAACAAGTACGCTATAAAACTGCTTTACCATTACCTAAGTAAATACAGGGAAATATAGAATTCATCCGAGACATCCATTAGAAAGAAAGCAATGCAACAAAATAATAAAGTAGCACTGGTAACTGGCGCTGGAGTAGGCATTGGAAGAGCCGCAGCTAAAGCTCTTCTGAAAGGTGGCTATCAGGTTGTGCTGACTGGACGCAATTTAGAGAAACTAGAAAAAGCAATTACTACCATTGGCGGTACAAGCGAAAACTGTCTTGCGGTTACTTGCGATGTTGGTCAGCCAGATCAAGTCAAGAAATTATTTGCAGCGCTCAAAGAACGCTTTGGACGTATTGATGTACTTTTCAATAATGCCGGTATTGGTGCGCCAGCGATTCCAATGGAAGATCTGACATATGAACAGTGGATGAATGTTGTGAACTCTAATCTCTGCGGTGCATTCTTATGCTCTCAAGAAGCAATCCGCATGATGAAGGCTCAGTCTCCTCAAGGCGGCAGAATTATTAATAACGGCTCAATCTCTGCGCATGCTCCAAGACCAATGTCAGCTCCTTACACTGCCACCAAGCATGCGATCAGTGGACTGACTAAAACCATTTCATTGGATGGACGCCCCTTCAATATTGCTTGTGGTCAAATTGATATTGGCAATGCCGCAACAGAGATGACTGAGCGCATGGCCGCAGGCATTATGCAGGCCGATCAATCCATTAAGGTCGAGCCACGCATGGATGTGGATCATGTAGGTGAGGCTGTACTGCATATGGCTCAACTTCCACTAGAGAGCAATATTCTTTCAATGACGATCATGGCAACTAATATGCCGTTTGTCGGCAGAGGCTAATTGAAAAAGGTTGAGGTGGGATATTCACACTAAGCGTGTAGATATTCCACCAAACTCTTAAGCAATCTTTTTGAGTGTCTTAATGTAACGCTGCGCATTCTTGACATAGCGATCTGCAATATCTTCAATGCCAGCGATCTGCTCGGAGCTTAGTGTCTTTACTGCTTTTGCAGGCGAGCCAATGATCATTGAGCCATCTGGAAACTCTTTACCTTCGGTCACGAGAGCCCCAGCACCCACCAAACAATGCTTACCAATCTTTGCACCGTTCAAGATAACAGCACCAATGCCGATAAGACTTCCATCGCCGATATGACATCCATGCAGCATGACTTGATGACCTACCGTAGCATGCTTACCAATGATGAGTGGGTAACCGGGATCGGTATGTAAAACAGATGCGTCTTGCACATTACTGCCTTCACCGATTTGGATGAGATCGTTATCACCACGGATAACCACCTTAGGCCAGATGCTCGCATTTTTATGGAGTTCTACCTTGCCGATTACCTCAGCACTCTCGGCAACCCAGGCGCCCTCAGATAACTGAGGGGCATTTCCGTCTAGTTCAAATATAGCCATGACTCATTATAGGTATGAATCAGGCTATCAATAAAGACTCTCAAACTACCAGTTAGGCTCGCGGTCTGGAGTAGAAGAAATACGATGTACGCTTAAATCAGCACCTTCAAATTCTTCCTCTTGTGACATCCGAATACCGAGCAACACCTTGAGCGCTCCGTAAACCACAATGCCGCCGATCAGAGCAACGCCCACGCCGATAGCGCTGCCAATCACTTGGCCCATAAAGGTAACGCCACCGATACCACCCAGCGCTTTGGTTCCAAAAATACCAGCGGCCAAACCACCCCAAAGTCCACATAAACCATGCAGAGGCCATACGCCCAGAACATCATCAATCTTCCAGCGGTTTTGTACCAAGGTAAACATGTAAACAAATAATGCACCTGCGACCAGGCCAACAACCAATGCTCCAACTGGATGCATTAAATCAGAGCCAGCACAAACAGCAACTAAGCCTGCAAGAGGGCCGTTATAGGTAAAGCCTGGATCGTTGCGGCCAACTATCCAAGCTGCGAGTGTGCCACCAACCATTGCCATTAATGAGTTCATAGCAACTAAGCCACTGATCTTATCAATCGTCTGTGCACTCATCACATTGAAACCAAACCAACCTACTGCCAAAATCCATGCGCCCAAAGCTAAAAATGGAATGCTTGAAGGTGGATGTGCAGAAATTTGACCCTCTTTGGTATAGCGGCCACGACGCGCACCCAAGAGAACCACTGCAGGCAAGGCAATCCAACCGCCAACTGCATGCACTACTACTGAGCCAGCAAAGTCATGAAACTCTTCGCCAGTAAAGCTCTTAATCCAAGCCTGAATACCGTAATGCTGATTCCACGCAATACCCTCAAAGAATGGATAAACAAAACCGACCAATATAAACGTTGCAATAAGTTGTGGATTAAATTTAGCACGCTCTGCAATACCACCAGAAATAATTGCAGGTATAGCAGCAGCAAAAGTCAGCAAGAAGAAAAACTTCACTAGCTCATAACCATTTTTCTCGGCCAACAATTCTGCGCCAGAGAAAAAGTTCAGATCGGAAGAGCACACGTCTGAACTCCAGTCACCCAAGTCTATCTCGTATGCC
>CAJEZV010000103.1 GCA_903995005.1 uncultured beta proteobacterium | reverse complement strand
GCTGCTTAGGCGTCAGAGCGCAGTTTCTACGCATTTTCCAAGTCTTCATACCAAAGCAGATTACCTAAAAATTAATGGCTGCTCTTACGCTCTTGGGATTTAGCCAACTGGTCAGCACTTCTTTGCTGAAAATCGACCATGGTGTGATAACCCATTTGATAACAGGGGCAATGCTTACCCAGAATCCAGCGAGCAAGCTTAACGCGAAATTTTTGAATCATTTACATCCCCCAATATTGAGCTTTAAATGTAAACCGAAATGGAGTTTGGTGCTGGCGGCAAGGATAAAAGAGGGGGCATTTAGCCCTAATTCGGTGCCAGCAAAGATGAGATAAATCCATTACATTGAATGAATGACCAATTCCACCCCCTCTACTCGTAAATTACCTTTATTTCCACTGGGTACCGTGCTTTTTCCAGATGGTGTCATTGCGCTCAAGATTTTCGAAGCACGCTATCTCGATATGATTAAGCAATGCCTGCGAGAAAAGACAGAATTCGGTGTCGTGAGCATCATCAAAAACACCGACACTAGTGACGAAGATATATCTCAATCATTTTCCAAAATCGGCACACTAGCTCAAATTGAGGATTTTGACCCTGTTCAGCCCGCTCTTTATATGACGAAGTCATTTGGTACACAACGCTTTAAGCTATTAAGCAGCATCCAGGAAACTAGTGGTCTTTGGGTCGGCGAAGTAGAGCTTTTAGAAAACGATCCGCTCATGCCAATTCCGCAAGAACATGAGGGCGTAGCTCAATTACTAGATCAAATTATTTCCGTCATTCAAAGTGAAGACTTGTTAGGAGAGGCGCCTTTCAAGAAACCTTTTAAGGTGGATGATTGTGGATGGGTTTCCAATCGCCTAGCAGAACTGCTGTCAATCTCTCTCGCCCAAAAGAATCATTTGCTAGCCCAAACTAATCCTCGTATAAGACTCGATCTGATTACTGAAATTATTGAAGATGACGATTTAAGGAATCTCATGATGCATTAATACCATGCTTGATGAGTTGATCCGTAAAACAATTCGAGAGATGGTTGGGGGAAGCGGTCCACCCATTGCATTTTTGACCCCGCAAGGCGATCGAGGTTTATTTGGCCCCGAGTCAGTTGCCTGGAAAATTCATGCAGACTTTATTTCCATGATGATTGGCGGTATTAGCTCATTGATTTTGCAAGCCCTGCATCCACAAGCTTTAGCTGGAGTGTGGGACCACTCCTCCTTCAGAGAAGATCTTAAGGGTCGTCTTGGTAGGACTGCGTTTTTCATTGCAGCAACGACCTACGGCCCTACTGATATGGCAAACAATATCATCACGAAGGTGAATCACATTCATACCAAAATTACTGGCCTAGATGAATTTGGTAAACCCTATTCAGCCACAGATCCTCATTTGCTTGCCTGGGTACATCTCACCGAAACACGCAGTTTCATCAACTCTTTTGAGGGCTATCGTAAAGAAACAATTAGCCCACAAGAAAAAGATCAATATTTTCTAGAGATGAGCTTCCTAGGAGAAAGAATGGGCGCTATCAATCTTCCGGCTACTTATGCCAATACTGAGAAGGCCATTCAAGGTTATATACCGGAGCTCTATTTTGGAGAGCGCGCCAAGAGCATTATTGATTTACTGGATAACTTCCCCAGTAATCTAACAGCCAAGCCCTTTATCAAGCTGATTAGTCGTGCCGGCTTTCTCAATCTTCCAGACTGGGTATACCCCATAATCGGAAAATCTACCCCGAGTTACTTTGAGCGCCTAGCAGTCAAAAAAAGTATTGATTTAATTGCAATCCCCGTTCGTGAAGCTCTTAAGAATGGGGTGGCCGCTCACTCCTTACGTAGAGTGTACGGATAACTTTTAGAAAGCAATCACTGCAAAGGATGTGGCAAATAAATCTCTAACTCCGTGACTAAGACTCAGGCTTAGTTTTGTCTGAATCTTGCTCTGAGTTCTTGAGGGTGCTTGGCTTCAAATTTAAAGAAGGTGCCGCCATTTTTTCACCATCCCACACTTGTCCACACCAACACTCGCCAGCATCATTAATAATGCAAACGCCAGACCCACAGCAGCGCTTATCTGGAGATTTCATAATTCAGCCCTTATCAATTCAAGATTGGAAATTAAGGCTATTCTAGAGTTTTTATTGATTTAGTGTTGACCTCTATTTACGCGATGAAGCTAACCGCCCTATTTGAAATTGCTCCAGTACAGCACGGACAAAACCTATTGCCCAAGGATGGGTCTGCTTACTACTATCCAGAATGGATGAGTACAGCAGACAGTACTCAGCTGATGGATCAACTAGAAAAATCATTGCAATGGGAAGCGGATCAGTTATTCATGTTCGGAAAACATGTGACAACCCGGCGTAGGGTGGCTTGGGTAGCAGATCCATACTGCACTTACACCTACTCTGGGGTAAAAAAACAAGCTCAACCGTGGATTCCTGAATTACTAGCCCTTAAAAGCCAAATTGAAGAGCTTGCCCAATCCGAATTTAATTCCTGCTTACTGAATCTTTACCATGATGGAAAAGATGGAATGGGTTGGCATAGTGATGATGAAAAAGAGTTAGATGCAAACTCCCCGATTGCCTCAATTAGTCTTGGTGCTACTCGTAAATTTTCATTTCGGCATAAGAGTGATAAAACAACCGTCTCTCTGGCCCTAGCAAATGGTAGCGCTCTTGTGATGCATTCACCGACTCAGCAATTTTGGCAGCATGCCATACTTAAAACCACAACTATTCACATACCTCGCATCAATCTCACTTTTAGAAAAATTAATCCTCACCATGAACGTCACGACAACAAACGCATGTATTGAATTAAAAGATCTGAAGTTACATACACAAATTGGCACCTATGCGCCTGGCGCAATCATTCCTAAGCAACACCTATTGGATTTAACGCTGTGGATTGACAAGAAACTCGTCTTAATCACAAAAGATTTGATGGAGAATGTATTTGACTACGATCCCCTAGTGGTTGAGATCAATAGACTTGCAGGCGATGGTCACTATGAAACGCAAGAAAGACTCATGACCCGAATAGTTCAGGCTTGCTCACAGTACCCTGAAATTCAATCC
>CAJEZV010000102.1 GCA_903995005.1 uncultured beta proteobacterium | reverse complement strand
CATTACCCAGCCCTTCAAATTCGTTGGGTCCTTTTCCATCTTCGCTGCAAACTCAGAAACCATTGCCTCAACACCTTCTTGAGTCATAGGCTGCTGATTACCCTGCTCAGCAATGCGAGTAGCATCACCTAATGAAAAATAAAAGCCTGCCGAAAGGACCGACACAAATAGACACAGACTAATCACCGTGAGCTTGCTTGAACCCATCACAGAACGATCATCCTCCTCGTTTGTGTCCTGAAAGAGGCGTTGACGCATTTCAGCGTGGGCAATTTCATAATCAGCAGCAGTGATCGAGCCTGCAGTACGTTCTGCCTCTAATTTCTCAAGTTCTTCACGATAAATAGCGGCATTCATTTGACGGCGAGAAGTTGCCTCTACTTTTGCCGGGAACATGAATGGACGCAACAGCAGAAGTAGCACTAGCACCAACAATAGAAAAGCGGAGATCAGAAAAGTGGTCATAGCGCCCCCCTCTCATCTTTGGCATTAAGCAGAGCATCAATCCTCTTATTGTCATCATCCGATAAGGCGATAGTAGTAACAGCACTATTTCTGCGGCGCAAATAAGTAAATAACACTGCTATACCTATCAAAAGAATAATGAAGGGGCCAATCCAAAGAAGCCAGGTAATTGGCTTAACAGGTGGACGATACAGCACAAAATCTCCATAGCGCTCAACCATAAAGTTTCTGATTTGATCATCGCTCTTACCCTCTTTAATCAGAGTGCGAATTTCTCGTCGGAGATCATTGGCTAAATCAGAACGCGATCCAGCCAGAGATTCATTCTGACAAACCAAGCAACGCATTTCTTCAGAAATACTGATTAAGCGTAGTTCAGTTACAGGGTCGTCTGCTAAAGGCGTAGCATCTTTAGCGAATGATGAGCTAAAGCTCAGCGCACAGAGCATCATGAGTAAAAATATTTTCATGATTTCTGAAGCTCGCTGATCAATGGATAAATCTTCTTATTGAGTAAATCCATCGTAATCGGGCCAATATGTTTAAAGCGGATAATGCCGGCCTTATCAATCACATAGGTTTCAGGCACACCATAGACGCCATAATCAATCCCAACCCGCCCATTGAAATCAAAAGCGGACAGCAGGTATGGATTACCTTGCTTAGCTAACATGGCGAGGGCATCTTCACGCTTATCTTTGTAGTCCAAACCAATAATAGGCGCCATCTTTGACTTGCCAAGCTCGATCAATACTGGATGCTCTTCGCGGCAAGCCACACACCAAGATGCCCAAACATTCAATATCCAGACCTGGCCCTTCATACTGGCAGGAGAAAAAGACTGGTTAGACTCCGATAACTGGGGGATCTCAAATGCTGGTGCAGGCTTATTAATTAATGGCGATGGCACTTCATGTGGATCACGATTGAGGCCGATCGCCAGAAATACTGCTAAGACCAAAAATAACACCAGAGGAATTAAAAACTTCGCTTTCATAAAGCCTGTCTTTTTAATTTGATGCGATAGCGCTTATCAGAGACTGCCAACACTCCGCCAAGAGCCATCAGCAAACAGCCGCCCCAGATCCAATCTACAAAAGGCTTGTAATACACACGTACTGCCCAGGATTTATCAGGCAACTCTTCACCAAGTGAAACATAGATATCTCGCGTCAAACCAACATCAATCGCAGCTTCGGTCATTGGCATGGTTGATGAGAAATAATTTCGCTTCTCAGGATACAGGGATGTCTGGGAACCGCCATTCTTACTGAGTAAGAAAGTGCCACGCATAGCTTGATAATTTGGTCCTGGCACGAGATTGACGCCTTGCAGCTGAATTTGATATCCACCTACTGTCACTGTCTCACCAGCAGACATGCGAACATCTTTTTCTTCTTGATACGCGCCGACCATCGTGACACCAATCACAAATACAGCAATTCCAAGGTGGGCTACTTGCATACCAATAAAGGAACGCGTTGGCTTGCCTGCTTTTGCCTGACGAATAATCTGTAAACACCCAGAAGCAATCACCCAAAAGGCCAATAAGAAACCAATGCTAGCAAGCCAAGTGAACTCACCCATCATCATAGGAATAGCAACGCCAGCAACAACTGCAACTAATACTGCAAGCCATAAACGCTTGATTACTGCCGGTAGATCTGAATTTTTCCAGCTCGTCCAGGGGCCAACACCCATTAATACCAACAAAGGAATCATGATGGGCACAAACACACTATTGAAATAAGGAGGCCCTACTGAAATCTTTCCTAGGTGAAGCGCATCGATTAATAAAGGATATAAGGTCCCAAGCAATACCGAACCAGCAGAAACAACTAAGAATACGTTTCCTAGGAGGATAAAAGTCTCTCTTGAGCTAAAGCTAAATTTACCGCCAAGAGAACTCTTTGGCGCACGCCATGCATATAGAGTTAAAGATGATCCAACTACAACTACCAAGAAAATCAAGATAAAAATACCACGCCTAGGGTCAGTAGCAAAAGCATGGACTGATGTCAGCACACCCGAGCGCACTAAGAAGGTTCCCAATAGAGATAGCGAGAATGCAGTAATTGCTAAGAGCACAGTCCAACTCTTAAAGCCACCACGTTTTTCTGTAACCGCTAAGGAATGCAATAGCGCAGTGCCGACAAGCCAAGGAATAAAGGATGCGTTCTCCACTGGATCCCAGAACCACCAACCACCCCAACCCAGTTCGTAGTAAGCCCACCAAGAACCCAGAGCAATACCGAGAGTCAGAAACACCCAAGCAGCCGTTGTCCATGGCCGGGACCAGCGCGCCCAAGCCGCATCCAATCTTCCAGATAGCAAAGAGGCAATCGCAAACGCAAAAGCTACTGAGAAACCAACATATCCCATATATAACATCGGCGGATGAAACACCAAACCAGGATCTTGCAAAAGTGGGTTTAAAGAGCGGCCGTCTTGCGCTGCAGGAAGCAGACGCATAAATGGATTTGAGGTTGTGAGAACAAACAATAGAAGTCCGCTGGTCACTAAACCCAAAACGCCGATTACCCTAGCAACCATAAACTCATCTAAAGCCTTAGAGAGCTGAGCCACCAAAATAGTCCAAGTGCTTAATAGGAAAACCCATAAGAGTAAGGAGCCTTCATGTCCACCCCACACAGCGCCCAAACGATACATCACAGGCATCAGAG
>CAJEZV010000101.1 GCA_903995005.1 uncultured beta proteobacterium | reverse complement strand
AGATCGATCGTATGGTAGCCATTACCACCTTGATTACCATTGGCATCAAGCCAGTAAGCGGGGTGTTGCATGGTGATGCTAGCTACTGCGTCACTGTTCGCAATCTCAATGGCATTGGTGATGTTGGTGACGTTTTGAACGGTCAGCGTTAAACCACCATGAATCTTATTGAAGATTCCTGACTCTAAGCTAGTCCTAAAGCTTGCTTCATTTAGCGCTACATTGAAATCAGTAGTTACTGCTGAGAAAGTGACGCTCACAACATGCTCATTAGCAGCAAACCGTAAAGCATCGCTGGCATGATCAATACCAATCAAGCTGATAGCATCAAAGCTCGCACCGACACTGATTAATTGCTCAAATGCAGCAGCGCTCAGCGTTCCAGTAATTGGTTCATCAGGATTGAGCTGATGGTTAACCAGTGCTGGTAAATCATTTAGCTGATTGGCAACATGCTCAACCGCCAGATTAACTATCGATACAGAGCTTGCATTGGCAATATCAGCGCCACTGACAATGAGATTTGATTGTGAGAATCCTGCAACTGCTTTGGCATTGGCCAGCAAATATTCCTGCTCTTGATTTAATCCAAGACCATTTGCCTGCGCATTTTGAATGGCTGCCAGGCCGGTATAACTACTATCAATTTGTTGGTTAACTTGATTAATTTCGCCTGCAAGTGCAGCAACCTTAGCTAGAACCAAAGGATCGCTACTATCAGTTGGATTGAAAACTAAACGAACCGCAGTATTTGTAATGTCAGATAGGCTGGAATTTATATCAAACGATGGACCTTCGGACTGCGCAACAATCGCCCGACCAATAGCCTGCGCTGCAAGGCTAATTGCTTCTGATGCACTAACTCCGGAACTTTGTAAAGCACTAGAAGTAGTTTGTAAGACCGTGAAGATCTTTTGTTGTACCTTAAATATTGCCTCTGCCTGAACTAATTGAGCTTCACTTGCGCCACTCTCAAGCATCTTTGCTACTGGGTCATAGCTCGTCAGATCAATGCTGCCCCGCTTCTAAACCTAGAGCGTTTGTAAGACCATCTTGTAATTTATTGAGTAAAGAGTCTGCATTAAGCGAAGCTAAAGTCGTAAATGGTGTTGCAACTTGGTAGTTGCTCATGGTGACTAACTCACCAATAGGTTTACCTGTGAACTGATCGACACCACCTTCAAAAAAGAGTTTGCCAGCATAGCTATCGTTAACGGAAATTTGACCGCCGTTCTCAGTATCACCAAGGTATAGATCATTGGCATCATGACTGCCATCTTGATTACTATCTAAATAGACCTTAGCGCCATCTACGTAGCCATCAATGGCTCGAACAATATGGCTGTCCCTGGCACCCGTAAACGTAATTTCATATGCCTGACTAGCTGAACTTGCACCCTGATCATCGATCACATTAAAGCTAAAGGACTCATTAGCTAATTGGTTTGCTTCTAGCGCATCTACCTTAGTGGCGTCAGGAACATAACGATATTGACCCGAAGTAGAATTGAGGTAAACCGTACCGTAGTCACCCGCTTTACTGATGTCGTAGGTCAGATCGCTATTATCTGGATCAACAAAGTTAACATTAGTGCTATCAGCATCGCCAAGGCCGTAGTGAAGGATTGCATTGGCATCGGCATCTAGAGCTGCTAATTGACCAAGAAGACCAGTCATATCTCCCAGAGTCGGTGAGCTAGTAGCATCTAATACAGCGCCTGAAGTAATACTGCCCAGAGTAGGTACATCATTGCTACCGGTCAGCGTGAAGGTCAAAGTCTGTGTTGTGCTTAGCCCATGCTCATCTGTCACCGCATAGTTAACCGTGTAGTCTTGAATTTGACCCTCTGCTAAGGATTGATAGGTGGAATCGCTCAGATCTAATGAATAAGTTCCATCGGCATTGAGCGTAAAGCCTGCCAATGGTTTGGTCGCTTGAGCTAATTTTGGATCTAGCCCTGTAGCGCCATTGCTTGCCAAACTAAAGGTAAGCTGCGCGCCACTATCGACGTCACTAGCTTGTAGTTGGCCTGTAACAATATGGTCGATACCATCATCTTCATTAACAATAATAGCTTGTGTAATGGCTACAGGGCCATCATTGCTACCCGTTAATGTAATTTCATAGTTCTGCGTACTAGGGTTTGCGCCCTTATCATCACTTACATTAAAGCTAAAGGATTCATTGGTAGTTTGATCTGCTCTGAGCGTATCTACCTTGGTAGCATCCGGAATATAGCGATATTGGCCAGTAACGGAGTTGAGGTAAACCGTACCGTAGTCACCCGCTTTGCTGATGTCATAAGTCAGGCTGCTGTTATCTGGGTCAACAAAGTTAGCATTAGTGCTATCAGCATCGCCAAGGCCGTAGTGCAGGATGGCAGTTACATCTGAATCGCTAGCGACTAATTGGCCATACAGATTAGCGACTACACCCAAGTCCGAAGATTGGATTGCATCGGCTATGGCGCCTGAAGTAATAGAGCCTAAGGCAACTACTGACTGATCTAGCGCGCCAGTTAAATTAATTACAAAAGTCTGACTAGCTGAGCTTGCGCCCTGATCATCGATCACATTAAAGCTAAAGGACTCATTGGCAGTTTGATCTGCTCCGAGCGCATCTACCTTAGTAGCATCCGGAATATAGCGATATTGACCCGTAGCGGAGTTGAGATAAACCGTACCGTAGTCACCCGCTTTGCTGATGTCGTAGCTAACACCATCAATTTCTTGAGCAGGACTCTCCCCATATAGCGCAATGGCATCAATCTCTTCCCAATCATCGCCACTGCTGTCTACATAGATCTTTGCACCCTTAACCAAATAGGTAGTTTTCTCAAAATCAATTTTGAAATTAGAAGCAATGCCATCAGGGCTGTTATCTAAACCTTGCCAAACTTGATGGTAATTACCTTCTTCATCTAAAAGATCAACGCGGGTTACAAATCTATTAGCAAATGTCTCACGAATCTCAACTGCATTGGCATAAACAGATTGGGAATAAGCTACAGTGAGCCATTCGCCATCAGGATTATCTGGAGTGAGAGGTGACCAAGAGGTTGACTGATCGCCGTATTCGGGAGAATTAGGTGCTCCCAATACTTGGTTCGCAGACCAATCCTTCAAATCCCATTGGGAGCTAAATTCAATTAGCGAACTTGCATATTGTTTAATACCTGCATCTTCCAAGCCATAGTGA
>CAJEZV010000100.1:872-3201 GCA_903995005.1 uncultured beta proteobacterium | reverse complement strand
TTCCACTACTGATTAATAGCGTTATTGATAACGTAAATAATGAATGGAGAAATGATTATGTTTCAGAGCTTTACTTCTTAGGCATTCTTCCGCCGGCATTAAGACATTCTTTTAAACTTGGATATGGGGTGAAGTGCTTTGTTTGATTGTAATAGGTTGTATTTGGAGCATGACAGATGCCTGATTTACTCATTTTGATAGGTCCAGCCTGACCAAAAACACTCGTAGAAATGAGTATTACAGCGATCGCCAATATCTTCATAATTTTCATAAATATCAGACTATCATAAGAGTATGGGAGTTCAATATAAAAGGGGGTGTACCCATGAAAATGCTTAAAACCACATCTATCTCGATTGGACTGCTAATTTCTTCTTTTGCATATGGACAGCAAAGCTATCAACAGATTGGTAACCAACGGATTTATCAAAACGGCACCTCCTCCCAACAGATTGGCAATCAGACCTATTACTCGAATGGCACTTCTGCCCAGCAAATCGGAAACCAAACCTATTATTCAAACGGAACCTCTGCTCAGCAAATTGGCAATCAGACTTATTACTCTAATGGTGTTTCAGCTCAGCAAATAGGCAATCAGACCTATTACTCAAATGGAAAAAGCTGCCAGCAAATAGGCAATCAAACTTATTGCAACTAAATAATCTCGTCAGTTCGGAAATTTTTACAATGAAAAAAGTTTTAATATCTCTCTCAATTTTATTGCTTTCTAGCGCTGTAAATGCTGGTTGGAAAACAGGTAATACATTAAAAGCTCAGTGTGATTCAACCTCTGTATCGGAGGCCATGTTTTGCATGGGTTACATTGTTGGAGCTGTTGAGGTCATGGAGTCACTCAAATATGTCTGTACTCCGGCAGGTGTTACTCAAGGACAGTTAAGGGATATTTTTGTGAAGTTTGTTAACAGCAATCCTGAGAAAGCCCATAAAGATGCTGACCTGTTAATTTTAGATTCAATGACTGCCAGCTTTCCTTGCCCAAAGAAAAAATAAACTATTTGCACTTATGGCTAATTTCTATACATGTAAGAATATGAGATTAGCTTTTTTAATGATTTTTATATCTGCCAGCGCTGCAGGCCAAGCTATCTATGATGCAAACGGTCAGTACAAGGGATACAGTCAAACATCGCCAAATGGTGTGACCACAACCTACAACACTCAAGGTCAAAGTGTTGGTTCATCTCAAATTGATAATGGACAGCGTAATTACTACTCACCTAATGGTGCTTATCAAGGCACCAATACTGCCACTCCTTCCCCTATGCAGCCAAATACAACTATTAATACGCCAAGACAAGCCCCACAGGCTCCGGTTATGAAGGGCTGGTAACCCTTTCACAGCCAACATACTCATAATTAAACTCAGTTTGATAGATCTCACCAAGTTCATCGATAAATTCATTGGATATAAATAGTCTTTCTGAATCCGCCACTCGCAAATAGTCACCCTCTAAAACTATCATTGGATACTTATTTCCATTTTCATAATAGGTTTTAAAGCTAACCTTGGGTGATATCGCCTGCTTTCCAGTAATCACTAGAAATATTAGATCAAAGAATTTATCTTTACCCGCTCTATTAATTAGAGATTTTAATAAATACTCAAAACCCGCACATAGCTCGGTCTCGATTGAGCAATCTCTTTCAATAGCCCTTTCGGATAAAAGCTCTTGCTCCTCTTCAGAGATTGGGTGCCCAAACTTGATATTAATTTTTCCCATAACTTTAGTTTAGTGATTTAGCCAAAGAAAAAACCACCCGAAGGTGGCTTTGGTAACACTTTTGGTAACAAAGGTGTTGTATCTCTACAAACCCTTATTCCGCCTATTGACTTGGCGGAGACGAGAGGATTCGAACCTCCGATCAGAGTTTTAGCCCCGATGCTCCCTTAGCAGGGGAGTGCCTTCGACCAGCTCGGCCACGTCTCCGTATTTCTAACTCATTACAACGACCCACAGTTTAACGGATAACCGCTTCAGAGGGGTTTAATACCCTTTTGCAAGATTACTTCTGGTCTAACTCAAATGCCTTATGAAGGGCTCTTACGGCTAGCTCCATGTACTTCTCATCAATCACTACAGAGATCTTGATCTCACTGGTAGAGATCATCAAGATATTGATACCCTCTTCTGACAAAGTGCGGAACATTTTGCTGGCAATGCCAACATGCGAACGCATGCCAACTCCAACCACTGAAACTTTAGAAACCTTAGGGTCGCCTGAGATCTCTTTCGCTTCAAT
The DNA here is from genome assembly GCA_903995005.1 of uncultured beta proteobacterium. Classification (GTDB taxonomy): domain Bacteria; phylum Pseudomonadota; class Gammaproteobacteria; order Burkholderiales; family Burkholderiaceae; genus Polynucleobacter. The sequence continues at coordinate 939 of CAJEZV010000100.1, read as the reverse complement.
GTGCGCTTGGACTGTGTTCTTCAGAAGATCTAAGGCTTTTTGATAATCAGCACGTGGAACAGTAAAG
>CAJEZV010000100.1:0-862 GCA_903995005.1 uncultured beta proteobacterium | reverse complement strand
CTGGGCGATCGGGAACCCCTAAAACGGTAATCTTCGCTTCATCACGCGCAAAGGCGATGCCGGAAATAACTGCGGCTTCCATAGTGCTGTCCTCTTCAAATGTAATCAAGGTACCCGACTTCATTTCGATGTCTAAAGGTATCAAAGGGTCCGTCAGGGAAGACAGAACCCGGGTTTTAACTTTGTATTTACCGGCAAACTCAACTGAACGAATCTGCAAGACCTTTGAACCCAAGCTAGCCATTTCTAGCATCTCTTCAAAAGTAATCTTGTCTAGTCGACGTGCATCTTCACAAACCCGTGGGTCAGTGGTGTAAACGCCATCAACATCGGTATAGATCAAACACTCATCTGCTTTCAGGGCGGCAGCCATAGCTACTGCGGAAGTATCTGAACCGCCACGACCTAAGGTGGTAATGTTGCCATCGGGATCAACGCCTTGGAAACCAGTAACCACGACTGCTTTACCAGCATTCAAATCACTCAGAATTTTTTTGTCGTCAATACTCTTGATGCGCGCTTTAGTGAAAGCAGAATCGGTATGAACCGTTACTTGCCAACCCGCATAACTCACCGCATCAACACCTTCACGCATCAATGCCAAGGCTAACAATCCAGAACTAACTTGTTCACCTGTAGAAGCAATCTGATCTAGCTCACGTGGATTGGCATCAGGATTGATTTCTTTTGCGAGACCAAGCAGGCGATTAGTTTCACCAGACATGGCCGAAGGCACTACAACTACCTGGTGGCCAGCGCGCATCCATTTAGCAACGCGTTTAGCGACTTTCGCAATGCGCTCTGTTGAGCCCATTGAGGTGCCACCATATTTATGAACGATAAGAGCCATAAAAACCGTCTA
>CAJEZV010000099.1 GCA_903995005.1 uncultured beta proteobacterium | reverse complement strand
GCATGATTTTTGATGCGATCGATTTGGGTCAGGCAGCTTCTTTCATCATTGCACCACTCTCCATGGCCGGCTTAACGGTAATGCACTGCTCTTTCTATGCAACTTGGAAGGCCTGCTTTATTGAAGAAGAGGTATTGGCTTCTTAAGATTTTCTAGAGCCATCAGTCAATTGCAGCAAGCTTAGCAATACTAAGTTGCAACCACTTTACGCCGTGGCGCTTGAAGCTCACCTGGGCGCGTGCATCAGCATCAACACCTTCTAATCCCGTAACGCGGCCCTCACCAAACTTGGTGTGAAATACATTCTGGCCAATCGTAAATGGATAATTTCCCCGTGGAGGAGAGGCTAATCTCTTTACCTCCATGGAGGCAGAACCTACTCGCTTGGCAGGTCTTTGATGTTCGCTGCCAGAGTCAAAGAAGTCATTAGATTCATACTCGCGTTGGCGGGTATAGCCATCTTGCCATGTAGCTCCCGATCTAGTGCTACCACCCCAGCGTGCATCTTTTGCTTTAGGCGTTAACCACTTCAAAGATTCAGAAGGTAATTCTTCTAAAAAACGTGATGGCATGTTGTAGCGTACTTGTCCATGCAGCATGCGTGACTGGGTATGAGATAAGTACAAACGCTCTTTCGCACGCGTAATCGCAACATACATCAAACGCCGCTCTTCCTCTAGGCCATTTTGTTCATTGATACTATTTTCATGAGGGAACAGACCCTCTTCAAGACCCGTGATAAATACCGAAGTGAACTCCAATCCTTTTGCAGAGTGCACTGTCATTAACTGCACTGCATCTTGCCCAGCTTGGGCTTGGTTATCGCCCGCCTCTAAGGAGGCATGGGACAAGAAGGCCGCTAGAGGTGACACCTCCACAACGCCAGGAGCATTTTCACCAGGCAGCATTACTGCCGCAGCATCCTGGCCATAACCCTCTTCTGCAATAAAGGCAGTAGCAGCATTAATTAATTCTTGTAAGTTCTCTACGCGATCTTGACCTTCGCGCTCTGAAAGGTAATGCTGAATCAAACCACTATGCTGAATCACAAACTCAACCGTTTCAGGTAGTGTGTTGTGACGAGTAGCTTCACGCATATGATCCACTAAGCGTACGAACCCACCCAGTGCAGCGCCAGCCTTACCCTCTAAAGAGGAGGCAGCCGTATACAAAGAGGATTGCTGATTTCTAGCAGCATCTTGTAAGGCTTCGATGGATCTTGCACCAATACCGCGGGTTGGGAAGTTAACTACCCTTGAGAATGAAGTGTCATCATTCGGGTTCTCCAGTAAACGCAAATAAGCAAGAGCATGTTTAATTTCAGCGCGCTCGAAGAATCGTAATCCGCCATATACGCGATAGGGAATAGCAGCGGAGAACAAGGCGTGCTCAATGATGCGGGACTGTGCATTACTTCTATAAAGTAATGCTACTTCCGTACGTTTCATTCCGCTATTGATCAGCGCCTTAATTTCATCAACCAACCAAGCAGCTTCAGCATGATCACTTGGTGCCTCGTAAATTCTGACTGGTTCGCCATGGCCTGCATCAGTTCTGAGGTTTTTACCAAGACGCTCGGAGTTATTGGCAATCAAATGATTTGCCGTGTCCAGAATATGACCGTGTGAGCGATAGTTCTGCTCCAACTTCACCATCAATGGGTGAAACTGCTTTTCATAAAGCCGCATGTTTTCAACGTCAGCGCCACGGAAAGCATAAATACTTTGATCGTCATCACCCACTGCAAAGACGGAACTACTTCCAGCACCGCTTACATTAATACGACTAGCATCATGGCCTGACAATAATTTGAGCCAAGCGTATTGCAAGGCATTAGTGTCCTGAAACTCATCAATCAAAATATGGCGGAAGCGTTCTTGATAATGCGTCCGAATTGCTTCGCTGTGTTTCAGCAATTCATAGCTACGCAAAAGGAGTTCAGCAAAATCTACTACACCTTCACGCTGACATTGCTCATCATAGGCTGCATAAAGTTGCGCCATCTTTGCCTGAAAATCATCGCCAACCGATAAATCTTTGGCGCGCTGTCCGCGTTCTTTGGCATGGGCAATAAAGTACTGCAACTGTTTTGGAGGGTACTTTTCATCATCCACCTTCAAACCCTTTAAAAGACGCTTGATAGCTGAAAGTTGATCTTGGGTATCCAAAATCTGAAAAGTAGATGGCAACCCTGCTTCTTTATGATGAGCTCGCAATAAACGGTTACAAAGGCCATGGAAGGTGCCGATCCACATGCCCCGAGTGTTGATAGGCAACATGGCACTTAAGCGCACCATCATCTCTTTAGCGGCTTTATTGGTAAAAGTGACCGCTAGGACGCCAATCGGGGATGTCTGACCGGTCTGAATCAACCAGGCTATACGGGTGGTGAGGACGCGGGTCTTACCGCTACCAGCCCCAGCCAAAATCAAGGCAGATTGGGCTTGGCCGTTTTCATTGACAGGCGGGAGGGTCACTGCCTCGCGCTGTTCTGGATTGAGGTTCGCGAGCAAGTCAGAGTACATCGCCCCAATTATAATTTGCCTCTTATGCCAAATGCCTCAAATACCCCTAATTCACCAGCGGCCAGTTCTGCAGACGAACTCGCCAAATCCTATGAACCCGCCCCGATCGAAGCCTATTGGGGCCCTGAGTGGGAACGCAGGGGTATTGCTGATGCCAGCATGGATGAAGGCAAATGTGACTTTTCAATTCAACTGCCACCACCGAACGTCACCGGCACCTTACACATGGGTCACGCTTTTAATCAGACCATCATGGATGGCTTGGTACGTCATGCCCGTATGTCTGGCAAAAATACTTTATGGGTTCCAGGAACTGACCACGCAGGTATCGCCACCCAAATCGTTGTTGAGCGCCAGCTCGATGCCCAAAAAGTTTCTCGCCATGATTTAGGTCGTGAGAAGTTTTTAGAAAAAGTGTGGGAGTGGAAAGAAACTTCCGGCAATACCATCACCCGTCAGATTCGTCGCTTAGGTGCCTCGATTGATTGGGGCAAAGAATATTTCACGATGGACAGCAAAATGTCCAAGGCAGTGGTGGAAGTATTTGTACGCCTACACGAACAAGGTTTAATTTATCGCGGCAAACGTTTAGTTAACTGGGATCCTGTTTTAGGAACTGCCGTATCTGATTTAGAAGTAGTCAGCGAAGAAGAAGATGGTTCGATGTGGCACATCCGC
>CAJEZV010000098.1 GCA_903995005.1 uncultured beta proteobacterium | reverse complement strand
GTTTTAATAACCAGGTATAAATCACTGCATAGCCCACAAAAGTTGCCAAAGTCAGCCACATTGTTAGAGGATTGCAAAAGTTCCAAAGAATAATCATCCCGAGCGCGCCCAGAATGATGGAGAAAACAATAATATGAAACGGTGTCACCTCTCCAGTAGCGGATGGGCGCCAAGAAGTGCGCTTCATCTTGGCATCTACCGCTTGCTCAATTAAACAGTTCACAGCAAATGCAGCACTTGCTAATAACCAAATTCCAACAACTCCGCCAATCAGCACGGGATAAGGAACCATGCCCGGCGTAGCCAGGAACATCCCAATCAAGGCACAAAAAACGGCGAGTTGAGTCACCCTGGGTTTAGTTAAAACCCAGTACTGACGCCAACGTGGCATTGCCACTGACCTAGATGTTTGAGGTGTACTCATAGCTTTGTCATCTTCTTTTGAAGAGATGGGCCCCAAGATGCCCAAGAACTCATTCTGACTAAACAGAATACTAGAGCTGCGGAACCGGCGGTGTGTAATAAAGCAGCCAATAGTGGCCACTGAAAGATAACGTTTGATATACCAGTGATCACTTGCAATAGAAGTAAGGCAAGTAATAGCTTCGCAAAGCGGCTCAGGTCATATAACACTGGGGTTGCCAACTGCAAAGCTTTCAGACTCAGAGCACTCAAGACAATCAACACTGCTATGGCAAATAAGCGATGGGCCCAATGAATGGTTTGTAGCGCGATTGGGGAAATGAACTCACCTTGAGAATTAAGACCCAATTGACGCCAAAGGGTAAAGCCCTCGCCCCAATTGGTTTCTGGCCATGCCGCTCCCAGGCAAGTAGGAAAATCGGGACAAGCCAAGACAGCGTAATTAGTGCTGACCCAAGCACCCAAAAAGATTTGGATAGCGAGAACTACAAAAGCAATGAGTAGTAATTGAGCTGGCAAAGGACGTATACGCGGAGTATAAATGGAAGAAGCACTTTGCTCCCAAGCTTGCTGAGCATAAACAGTTAAGCAAGCCAATAAAACTAAAGCTAGCATCAGGTGGATGGTCACAATGATGGGCTGTAATTTAAGCGTTACAGTCCAAGCGCCAAACGCACCCTGAACACATACCAAGAAGAGTAATCCTAGACTTGCCCAAAAAGGCGTCTTCCCTAAAGTCTTTATTTTGCTAAAGGCAGTGGCTACCTGAATCAAAATTAAGGCACCCACCGTCATTGCCAAGTAACGATGAATCATTTCAATCCAAGCCTTAATCACTGTGACAGGCCCACTGGGCATGGCAGCTTCTGCTTGTTGAATTTCTCCAAGAGCATGAAAGGGGCTGGATACTCCGTAACACCCAGGCCAATCAGGGCAACCAAGCCCAGAATCAGTCAAACGGGTAAATGCACCAAACACAATCAGATCAAAAGTCATAAAGACCAAAACCCAATTGAGTTTTTGAAAAAAACTATAGCCCGGTCTTGTCCAAAGATAAGCCAATGGCAGGCCTGCGAATACGATCGCAATAGCAGCCAACTCCAAGAACAAAACAAAAGTAGGCATTACAAATTTTCACCCTTGTGATTCAACTTCAAGAGTTTTTCTAAATCTTTTTTGATGCTGGTAAATTCTTTAGGAGAATTTGTCACTGGGAAATACATCATCTTGGCTGGACTTGGATCAATTAGCTGAATCTGTTGTCCGGCACCTTCTTTATTGAGCCAAGCCTCAAACTCCGCCCTTAACTTGGGATCTGTTGGGACCGCAACAACCTTCAATCCAGCGGCCTGCTCGTCATAAGCCTTCGCAACTTCAGGGTCTACAGGCTTGCCATCGGTATTGACCCATAGCAGCTGAACGCGTTTACTTTCTCTACCCACAGCAACTCTGACCTGACGCATCAAAAATAAAGCTTCGAGACACTTTTCATCTTTAATTTGGCATTCACCAGCAGGGCGTGCGATGAGTAAAGTCCATTTGCCTTGCAGTGGCACATTGAACCACGCAGGATTTAATTCTTGTGCTGGATAGACCAAAGTTCCGAAATTGGTTTTTCCACCCTCAGGCTTAATCACGTAATACGCCAAGTAAGAGGCAATCACTGGCGCAGCACATGCAAGTAATAACAAGAGCATTTGAATTCGGCCACGGCGAGTCCGCGCAGTGATTGCCGACGAATCCATTTGTGAAGCCGGTATTAATAACTCTGTATCACTCACACTTGATCCCCATTCATACCCTGCCGCCGATATTGCCGCAGGCCAGTAATCAGCCAAAATAAGAAGCCGCAAGCAGCCAAAGCAAACCACTGGAATGCATAAGCATAATGGCGATCGACTCCGGTCGTCAGGGGAGCCCACTCTCGCAGTAAGCCATCATCAATACCAGTATCGATCTCCCGCAAAATATAAGGGCTTTGTACCCAACCGCGCAGCTTGCCCTCGCCAGCTAAATCAAAATTCTGCTCAATGCGGGCCTTGTCAATTTCTATGGGGGCCTTGTTTTCGCCTAGCGCATAGACCCTACCAGGATGAGCAAACACAATACCCTCAATATTGACCACATTGGCTGGTGTTTTAACTGGCGGCAAAGACTCGCGATTTTCATTGTTGCGTGGCGCCCAACCCCGATTGATCCAAAGCACCTCATCGCGCCCCTCCAATTGCAAGGGCATGAGAAGATAAAAACCAGATTGTGAAGTATTACTTCCGACAGGAGGAATCGGTCTCGGTCGGTTATCCAACCAAATGGCTGCCTGGGGAAGATATTGGCCTCGCGCAATCATACGGCGCTCACTTGCATCTTCTAGGGTAAAGGAGCCTTCATTCGCACTCAAAATTGGCATCTGTTGGCGAGCCACTAAATGCGCCGCCAAGGCTATCTTAGTGTCAGCCCTACTCAGCTGCCAAATGCCCGCAGCACAGCCAATTGCGATGACCAGCAAGGCTGATACAGTAGCAACTATGCGCTTAGCAATGAGGGCAGTAAAAAGATTATTCAAGAGATTTAAAAGATAAGGATTTGAGATGAAGTGGATTATTCCAATTGTCCTACTAATGATTGTTGGCAGCCTAGGATCGGCCCTGTATTACATGATGAAAGATCGTGGCAATAGCTCCAGAATGGTTCATTCACTCATGCTGCGTATCGGCCTATCAGTCGCCCTATTCATTGGAATCCTGCTAGCCCATTATTTTGGACTGATTGAGGCTACCGGCATCAAGGTCGGCACAAACTAAAAGTGGCTATCTCGGAAGAGAGCACCTAAAAATCAATCGGGGCTTAACGCCCCGATTTTTTATTCTACTTAC
>CAJEZV010000097.1 GCA_903995005.1 uncultured beta proteobacterium | reverse complement strand
ACAATTGGGAGGGTGTCAATCCTGACGGTTATTTCCTAGACAAATTAGAGCCAATACCATCAGCTTTACCGTCTTTCCAGAAATTGTTCCAAGTATCGGCAACAGCTTTATCAATACCATGAAAAATATCAACCACACCAGAAGCAGCATCAGTGACGACATTAGAAATATCCTTTGCAGTAGCGCCAATATGAGAAGAGCCATACCGCTGATTCTGCGTTTGCTGATGAACTAAGTCAACCTCAGCACTAACCTTGCGAGTCATTTCTTTGATTTGGTCATTGGTAAAATACTGACCAGCCGTTTGAGCTTGAGTAAGCATTTGGCGCATAATCTCGGAAACCTGCTGTTGCTTGGAAAGATTGGTGTTTTCCATAATAGACGCAACGCGAGCAGTAGACTCCTTCTGTTGATAAGCAAGCATCTCATTTTGTGCATATACCTGGTCTTTCGTATTCTGGCGTGAAGTCGCCGACTGAATGCCAGCAATCTCTTTTTGAGTCTCATTTTGCATCTCGGCAATCTCTTTCTGATTGTCCAGTTGCATTTTAGTAAGCTCTTTTTGATTCTCAAATCCGGCGTCAACCATACCAGCAGAGGAAGCATCAGCACCAGCACGCTCCCAAGCATTAAGCTCAGGAAATGCAGCAGCAAGATAATCACGAGTATCCTTTCCTTTATCAGCGGCAGACTTGCCACCAAGTCCAACCAAATCAAGCAACTTATCAGAAACGGCAGAAGTGCCAGCCTGCAACGTACCTTCAAGAAGTCCTTTACCAGCTTTAGCCATAGCACCAGAAACAAAACTAGGGACGGCCTCATCAGGGTTAGGAACATTAGAGCCTTGAATGGCAGATTTAATACCAGCATCACCCATGCCTACAGTATTGTTATCGGTAGCAAGCACATCACCTTGAATGCCACCGGAGGCGGCTTTTTGACCGCCTCCAAACAATTTAGACATGGCGCCACCAGCAAGAGCAGAAGCAATACCGCCAGCAATAGCACCAAACATAAATCACCTCACTTAAGTGGCTGGAGACAAATAATCTCTTTAATAACCTGATTCAGCGAAACCAATCCGCGGCATTTAGTAGCGGTAAAGTTAGACCAAACCATGAAACCAACATAAACATTATTGCCCGGCGTACGGGGAAGGACGTCAATAGTCACACAGTCCTTGACGGTATAATAACCACCATCATGGCGACCATCCAAAGGATAAACATCATAGGCAGTCGGGAGGGTAGTCGGAACCGAAGAAGACTCAAAGCGAACCAAACAGGCAAAAAATTTAGGGTCGGCATCAAAAGCAATATCAGCACCAACAGAAACAACCTGATTAGCGGCGTTGACAGATGTATCCATCTGAATGCAATGAAGAAAACCACCATTACCAGCATTAACCGTCAAACTATCAAAATATAACGTTGACGATGTAGCTTTAGGTGTCTGTAAAACAGGTGCCGAAGAAGCTGGAGTAACAGAAGTGAGAACCAGCTTATCAGAAAAAAAGTTTGAATTATGGCGAGAAATAAAAGTCTGAAACATGATTAAACTCCTAAGCAGAAAACCTACCGCGCTTCGCTTGGTCAACCCCTCAGCGGCAAAAATTAAAATTTTTACCGCTTCGGCGTTATAACCTCACACTCAATCTTTTATCACGAAGTCATGATTGAATCGCGAGTGGTCGGCAGATTGCGATAAACGGTCACATTAAATTTAACCTGACTATTCCACTGCAACAACTGAACGGACTGGAAACACTGGTCATAATCATGGTGGCGAATAAGTACGCGTTCTTGCAAATCACCAGAAGGCGGTTCCTGAATGAATGGGAAGCCTTCAAGAAGGTGATAAGCAGGAGAAACATACGAAGGCGCATAACGATACCACTGACCCTCAGCAATCTTAAACTTCTTAGACGAATCACCAGAACGGAAAACATCCTTCATAGAAATTTCACGCGGCGGCAAGTTGCCATACAAAACAGGGTCGCCAGCAATATCGGTATAAGTCAAAGCACCTTTAGCGTTAAGGTACTGAATCTCTTTAGTCGCAGTAGGCGGAAAACGAACAAGCGCAAGAGTAAACATAGTGCCATGCTCAGGAACAAAGAAACGCGGCACAGAATGTTTATAGGTCTGTTGAACACGACCAGAAAACTGGCCTAACGACGTTTGGTCAGTTCCATCAACATCATAGCCAGATGCCCAGAGATTAGAGCGCATGACAAGTAAAGGACGGTTGTCAGCGTCATAAGAGGTTTTACCTCCAAATGAAGAAATAACATCATGGTAACGCTGCATGAAGTAATCACGTTCTTGGTCAGTATGCAAATTAGCATAAGCAGCTTGCAGACCCATAATGTCAATAGATGTGGTAGAAGTCGTCATTTGGCGAGAAAGCTCAGTCTCAGGAGGAAGCGGAGCAGTCCAAATGTTTTTGAGATGGCAGCAACGGAAACCATAACGAGCATCATCTTGATTAAGCTCATTAGGGTTAGCCTCGGTACGGTCAGGCATCCACGGCGCTTTAAAATAGTTGTTATAGATATTCAAATAACCCTGAAACAAATGCTTAGGGATTTTATTGGTATCAGGGTTAATCGTGCCAAGAAAAGCGGCATGGTCAATATAACCAGTAGTGTTAACAGTCGGGAGAGGAGTGGCATTAACACCATCCTTCATGAACTTAATCCACTGTTCACCATAAACGTGACGATGAGGGACATAAAAAGTAAAAATGTCTACAGTAGAGTCAATAGCAAGGCCACGACGCAATGGAGAAAGACGGAGAGCGCCAACGGCGTCCATCTCGAAGGAGTCGCCAGCGATAACCGGAGTAGTTGAAATGGTAATAAGACGACCAATCTGACCAGCAAGGAAGCCAAGATGGGAAAGGTCATGCGGCATACGCTCGGCGCCAGTTTGAATATTAGACATAATTTATCCTCAAGTAAGGGGCCGAAGCCCCTGCAATTAAAATTGTTGACCACCTACATACCAAAGACGAGCGCCTTTACGCTTGCCTTTAGTACCTCGCAACGGCTGCGGACGACCAGGGCGAGCGCCAGAACGTTTTTTACCTTTAGACATTACATCACTCCTTCTGCACGTAATTTTTGACGCACGTTTTCTTCTGCGTCAGTAAGAACGTCAGTGTTTCCTGCGCGTACACGCAAGGTAAACGCGAACAATTCAGCGGCTTTAACCGGACGCTCGACGCCATTAATAATGTTTTCCGTAAATTCAGCGCCTTCCATGATGAGACAGGCCGTTTGAATGTTGACGGGATGAACATAATAAGCAATGACGGCAGCAATAAACT
>CAJEZV010000096.1 GCA_903995005.1 uncultured beta proteobacterium | reverse complement strand
ATACGAGATAGACTTGGGTGACTGGAGTTCAGACGTGTGCTCTTCCGATCTAAATCATTTAAAGGTAGTTCTATCGCCAATAGTAGTTCTGATGAGATGAAAAAGATGGGCGTTCCTGATGCCCAGGCGGCGACTTGGGCTAGGGAGCTCACCAATATTTTGCCTAATATTGAGTCGGGCCAAAGCTTGACGGCAATTTACACTCCAAAGCAGGGAACCATTTTTTATCATGATGGCAAGCGCATTGGTCAGATTGCTAGTACAGAATTTTCAAAAGCATTCTTTGGTATTTGGTTAGATCCTAAAACGAGCGCACCCAAGTTGCGCAATGAATTACTAGGGCAAGGTTGCCCACCACCACTATTTAATGAGGCTTGCTAAGTGAACCACTATTTTTCCCTGAAGTCTCTCGCCGTACTGATCAGTACATTTTTATTGGTTGCTTGTTCGGGCCCGAATGTGAAGCAATACGCCAATGAGAAGCCCACATTGGATTTGAGTGAGTATTTTTCTGGAACCATTGATGCGTATGGAATTTTTACTGATCGCAGTGGTGAAGTGAAGAAGCGTTTCACTGTCTTGATAAAAGCAGATTGGAAAGTAGTTGATGGTAAGAAGGTCGGCACTCTAGATGAGAGTTTTGATTATTCGGATGGCAGCAAACAAAAACGCATTTGGACTTTGATAGAGCAATCTCCTGGAAAATATATTGGTAGAGCGGATGATGTCGTGGGCGATGCTCAGGGCGATCTGGCTGGCAATGCACTGAATTGGACCTATACCCTAGCCTTGCCCGTAGATGGCACGATTTACCACGTGCAATTCAATGATTGGATGTACCTTGTCAGTCCTAAAGTGATGTTGAATAAGGCCAAAATGAGTAAGTTGGGTATTGAGCTTGGAGAGGTCACCCTGAGCTTTTATAAGCGCTAAGCAGATACCCTAAATTTGTGTCACACTTTCCAGGAAGTGCCATAAAGAGGGGTCATAGAACTCCAGGAAAAACTCAACCCCCATGGAGAGAATAATGAATACAAAACTAAAGCAAGTCGCGATCGGTTTATCTGTAGCAGGATTATTTACCCTGGTTGCATGCCAATCAATGGAGCAAGGCACAGGTCAAAAAGCAACAGCAAATTTAGAGTCTAGATCTGGATCGAATGCAAAGGGCGAGGTTACCTTTACTTGGCAAGGTAGCAACGTTTTGGTTAACGGTAAATTTTCTGGCTTGAAGCCTAATGCAGAGCAAGGTTTTCATGTTCATGAAAAAGGTGATTGTTCTGCACCGGATGCAACGAGCGCTGCTGGCCACTTCAATCCAGAGACTAAAGCTCATGGCATGCCCAATAGTGGTATGAGTCATGCCGGTGATATGCCAAATATTAAGTCTGATGCAAATGGCAATGCTACTTACTCAGCAACATTGCATGGCTTTGCAGTGAATACAGGCCCAACTGGAATTGTGGGTCGCTCAGTTGTAGTGCATCGTGATCCAGATGACTATAAGTCTCAGCCAGCAGGAAATTCAGGGCCACGTATTGCTTGTGGCTTGATCAAGTAAATCATCATTTAGGGATACGCAGGGGTTTAATGAGAATAGAAGATACCGATCCAGCAAGACATGCTGGTATTGAATATCCAATGGAAGTTGGAGCCCCTGTATTTGCCCCTATCAAGGTAGTTGAAGAAAAAGATAAAGCGGTTAATGTTGCACGCCAAAACGCAAAGCTAGAGTACGACCGCATCATGGAGCAGGCAGAGGTTTTGATGAAGCAGGCACGTGCATTGCAGGCAAGGCTCGATGCTACTGAGATGGTTCATAGTGCAAAATTTAGTTTCAATCCCATTCATGGAAAAATTTATCACCTGTATTACGACAGTAGAAATGCTGTCAATGTACTGATTCAGAATGGTCCTAAAGAGTGGAGCTGTGGTATTCCAGATGGCTGGACCTATTCAATGGCCGTGAAGAAGTTGGGTGACAGTACTTGGGCTGTGATTGAGGAAGATGCTCTTACTGTATGATTTTTGTATTTAACAATAATAAATAAGGTGACACGTGACAAAAGCTCGAGTTGTTAGTCTTTCTGAACTAGGCGGTGCTGAGGTAATTAAGGTGATTGATAAAGAGTTGCCTCCTCCAGCGAAAGGTGAAGTACAAATTCGTCAAACTGCCATTGGCTTTAACTTTATTGATGTGTATCAGCGTTCTGGTTACTATCCGCTTGATCTTCCTACCGGCCTTGGTCATGAGGCAGCTGGTGTCGTTGAGGCCTTAGGCGAAGCTGTGACGGGTCTTAAAGTGGGCGACCGCGTGATGTATATGAATGCTGGTATCGGTGCATATGCAAGCGCTCGAAACGTTGCTGCCGATAAGTTGGTACCAGTACCAAGTAATGTATCTGATGAGGTTGCAGCAGCAGTATTTTTTAAAGCAATGACTGCCCAGTACCTTATTCAGAAAACCTACAAAGTTAAAGCAAGAGATGTTGTGTTAGTTCATGCTGCCGCTGGTGGCGTAGGCCAAATCTAGGCAGGTTGGGCAAAAGCGCTTGGCGCTTTTGTGGTTGGTACAGTTGGTTCGCAGGCAAAGATGGCTGCAGCTAAAGAAGCAGGATGTGATGCAGTAGTAGATTACTCCCAGCCAAATTGGGTTGAAGAGGTATTGAAAGCGACTGGTGGTAAGAAGGCAAATGTGGTTTATGACTCTGTTGCTAAAACAACTTTCATGGGTTCATTAGATTGCGTTGCTCCTTTTGGAACATTGGCTTTGTTTGGCGCAGCTTCAGGCCCCGCCCCTGAAATTCAGCCGGAGATTTTGAATAAGAAGGGCTGTCTATTTTTAACCAGGCCTTCTGTGTTTCCTCATAACGCTACGCATGCATTGTTGCAAGAGAATGCAAAGGCTGTATTTGATGCGATTGCCAAGGGCTACGTTAAGGTGCAAATCGGCGCGAAGTTTCCTTTGGAACAAGCCGCAGATGCCCATCGTGCTGCAGAAGGCAGAAAGGTCTCTGGCGCTATTGTGATGATTCCTTAGTATTTCGGTTTCTTGGGATTCAGGCCCCGCTTATGCGGGGTTTTTTTATATCTAGCGCTAGTTATAATCTAGAGGCATGTGCGCACCTCTTAAGGACACCTTTGGCGACCCAAATTAAAAAAATCAAGACTCATGTCTTAGTAATTGCTCTAAGCTTGTTTTCATTAACGTGTTTCGCTCAAGCAAATAAGCTGCCAGAAATTTGGACTGGCACCTATTCTGAAATGATTCAGCGTGGGGAAATTCGGATAGCCGTTCCCTATGACCGAACTATCTATATCAACGACAAAGGCGTTTCACGCGGTTTGTCAGTTGAGGTCGCCAAGGACCTAGGAAAATGGATTAATACTAAACATGCA
>CAJEZV010000095.1 GCA_903995005.1 uncultured beta proteobacterium | reverse complement strand
CAGGACTGTGGCAAATCATTTAATTGTGCAGGCGGCATGATCACAAAGAAGTTAACCCGCATCGATCCCCAGTCTAATTTACGCAGCGAGGTGATTGGCGCTGTAATTTTTTCGCCTGCCACCTCAAAAGTCAGTTGGTCGCCCATCTTGAGTTTGAGGGTTTTAGCAATTCCCACTTCCATGGATATCTGCGGACTATCGCCCGAGATCCACTTGCCCTCAGTCAGGCGATTGCCTGGTGGCAGCTGATCGGTATAAGAAAGATTAAATTCTCGGTCTACTAAACGTTTAGCGTTATCTTCCAAAAAATCATTGGGAGAGATGTCGCGCGCATTTATCTCAACCAAACGACCTCGAATCATGGGGTAAAAGTCTGGCTTTGTTACACCGGCATTGACTAAGGAGTTGGTGATATTCGACTTTTGATCGCCCTGCACATTAATCATGAAACGATTAGGTGCATCTGATGGGATATTTCCTTGCCAGGTATTTAACAAATCTTGACGTAACAACAAGATCATTAGTAGCGCCATTAAAGCAATACCAAGTGAAGTGATTTGCATCACTGCAAAACCCGAACGCCTACTTTGCGCAGTAATCGCAAACCGAATAGCAAAGTTCTTTGCCTGAATTCTGCTCAATATCTTGAGAATCATCCAAGCACAAGCAGAAAACACCACAATCGCCCCACCAAAACTCAGGCCAGCCCAAAAGGCTAACTTTAAGTCTCGTGCTGCAAGCGCTATGAGAACGGCTGCTGTACCCAAACCGAAGATGGCAACCCATATAGCAGAACTATTGATAACTTCAAATTCTTTACGGATGAGTCGTATCGGTGAAATCTTCACTAATGAAAAGATCGGTGGTCCAGCAAAACCAATCAACAGAAAAAAGGCAAAGAGTGAGCTCCAGATAACAGGCCAGACTGAAATACTAGGCAAGCTTGTCAAAATCAAATTTCCCAGCAAGAAGGTTAATGCCAGTTGGACTAAATAACCGAGAGCAGATCCCAGTAGCGCAGCAAAGAGCCCCAAACCTAGAATTGTTTTGAATTGTTTTTTTAGAATAATTGATGTAGTCGCGCCAAAGCATTTGAGAACAGCACAACCATCAGCCTGTTTTAGCGCATAACGACGCGCTGATAAAGCAATCGCTACGGCTGCCACCATGGCGGTAAGCACGGCGATCAGGGATAAAAAGCGCTCTGCCCGCTCTAAAGTCTTTCGCATTACAGGCTGTGCATTTTCTAGCGTCTCAATTCGTAAGCCTCGCAAGCCCTCAGAATCAATATAGCCCTTGACCCATTTTTCATATGACTGAACTTGCTCGTCATCGCCTGCAAGCAGCAAGCGATAAGTCACCCTACTGCCAAGCCCAATTAAACCCGTGGCTGGTAAATCCTCTAATGACATCATCACGCGTGGTGCAAAGTTCATAAAGCCCGCACCGCGATCTATTTCACGCTCAAGCACACCAGTAATTTGAAATTTTTTCTGTCCTAGCGTCATTTGATCGCCAAGCTTTGCCTGCAAACTACCCAACATGACCGGATCGACCCACACAGAACCAGATGGTGGACCAGACTTAAAAATTGAGCTGCTCGTCTGCACCTGTAGTGCACCACGCAATGGATATAGTGGACTTACCGCCTTTAAAGAAGCCAATTTACTCTGCGATCCCACAGTTGCCATACTCGGAAACACAATCGTCTGAGCGATCTTCAGATTCTGACTAGCTGCTTGTGTAATAAATCGCTCTGGGAGCGGCTGATCTGAAGCAATCAGTACATCAGAGGCAAGTAATTGGCGGGCATCGAATTGAAATGCTCTTTGCATGCGATCAGCGAGAAAACTAACGCTGGATAAAGCTGTAACCGAAAGTGTTAGGGCAATAAATAGCCAAGCCAGCTCGCGAGAGCGCAGCTCTTGTCTAAGGCTCTTGAGAAAGTCGGCTATCAGCTTCAAATTGCCTGAATCTGACCGCCGTCTATACGCATGACAGTGCCAGTAATAAAGGAGGCGTTCTGGCTAGCCAAAAATGCTGCGGCATCCCCATACTCTTGAGGATCTCCATAACGACCCATCGGAATCTGCTGCAAGCTTGCCTTCACCGCATCTGCGTAAGAAATATTCTCACGTTTAGCTTTGGCCTCATCCAATTGGCGTAAGCGATCAGTTGCAATGCGACCTGGCATGATGATGTTTACAGTAATGCCATCCTTAGCTACTTCGCCAGACAACGTTTTAGACCATGCCAGCAGTGCAGCCCGCAAGGTATTGGAAATAGCCAAATTTTGAATTGGGGCAATGGCACCTGAGGTGGTGCTAGTAATAATGCGCCCCCATTGACGCTCCCGCATGCCCGGCAAGATACGATCTGTAATAGCAATTAATGACAAAACCATCTCGTTAAAGCTTTTTTGCCAGAGAGCAGGATCCTGACCAGCAGCCAAGGTTGGAGGTGGCCCACCCGTGTTATTAATCAAGATATCAATTGGGCCTAGCTCTTTTTCAACTTGAGAAACCAAGCCATCAATCACGGAAATATCTGAGAGATCCCAGTTCAGCGCTAAGGCTTTACCGCCAGCTGCCTCAATCAATTCAACCGAATGCTTTAGGCCTTCGGGATTACGGCCAGTAACAGCAACCTTCACACCCTCGCGCGCTAAGGACACTGCCATAGCTTGACCTAGGCCACGGCTAGATGCCATGACCAATGCAACCTTACCCTTAATTCCTAAATCCATTTTGTCTCCTATGTACTTTTTATATATAGATTTACTTTTAGATCAATATCCCATGGGCTTGGGCAGATTGGCAGCATATTGGTCTAGCTGCACCTCATATTCCTTAAAAATCTCTGCAAGAGCCTGTTGTTGACCCAATACTAAGGCTGCCGGTGTATTGTCTTTTAAAGCAATCCGTTTGCTATATCGATTGCTACCAATTAAAGGGTTGCCTTTACCGCTATTGGTCACAGTCAAGAAGAACTCAATACTCACTACGGCTTCGGGCCTTACACGATAGTCACCATAGAATTCGTTAACGGTTGCCTGTAGGGTGTAATACGGAAAGAAGCTGTTGCTTTGCCCTACTGCCGCAGAAAATATCCCCGACTTATTAATCCATTGACGCTCTGCATTCGAAATCATATCGGCTGGCAATGTCGTATAGACGTTGTAAAAATCTTTTTCAAATCGCTGATCACCAAGGCGGTAAACCAAAGATCTGCCATCGTATGGAGGCGCTACTGAAACAGAGCCAATTTTGAGCCAAAGGCTTGAGCGATTCTTGAGAGGTTCGCCATTGCGCTCAGGATTCACCATAAAGGCAGTTGGAGTAACAGGTGCTCGGCTTGGTAATGAGCAGGCAAATAAACCTAAAACTAAGGCAGAAAGAAGAATACGCTTCATCATTTTTGAACTCCAGATTGTCCTTGCGTGCCATTCATCGGGAGCACGATTTTTGGAGGCGGCTCACCCCAAATCAAACTT
>CAJEZV010000094.1 GCA_903995005.1 uncultured beta proteobacterium | reverse complement strand
ATACGAATCCGTATGATGTTCATGCAAGTGTAATTTCAGAGAATGGACACTTCAGAATTCAAGCGGTCTATGAGGTAGCAATTGATATCTGCTCTGCATATGTTTTTATTACTGATTATGAAGGGGCCAAGAACTTGCCAGGAATTTTTGAGTCAAAAATCATATCGAGGACTCGAAATAAAGTAAGAGTTCAAAGACTCATTAGAGAGCAAATACTTTTTATTCCCATTGAGATGAAGTCTCTGATGGAATATACGGAGACCCCGAATAAACTCCTTATCTTTAATCAACTTAGCGGTGATAGCAAAGAATATAGAGGGTCTTGGAGGTTGTTCGAGGCAGGGGATAAGACCCTCTTTAAATATGATGCCATTTTTGAGCCTAATTCTGCTATTCCATCGTTTGTGATCGAGTATTTTATGAGAAACAGTATTCGTGGTCGATTTGAAGTGATGGCACAAAAAGCAGCACAGTCAAAGTCTGCTGAATCATTCGCTTGCAACTAATTTGTTAGCCAGATTAGTTTTGGTACTCGTTTGTCGGCGAAGCCAACAAA
Organism: uncultured beta proteobacterium; assembly: GCA_903995005.1. Classification (GTDB taxonomy): domain Bacteria; phylum Pseudomonadota; class Gammaproteobacteria; order Burkholderiales; family Burkholderiaceae; genus Polynucleobacter. Next base: position 2,986 of record CAJEZV010000094.1, on the reverse strand, counting down.
AAATAGCAGTTCTTATCCAATAATCTCATTAAAAATGGGAAACGTATTTTAAGGGGCTGTAAGTATCTTTCTAGACATTGTTTTCCAACCGATTTGTAAGTGACATGAATTCGTAATATTTCCTTGTCATATTGACAGAATGCAATCATCTGCCACCTATTTAGCGAACCTATACCAAGAAAAAGGCGACCTTCACTATGAAGGTGAAGGGGTCACTCAATTGACTCATGCTTGGCAGTGCGGGCAACTTGCTAAGGCACAAGGCGCTAGCCCTCAATTGCAATTAGCAGCATGGCTACATGATATCGGCCATCTTTTATCCAAAAAAGAAGGCACTCCAAAGATTTATGGTCACGATGATCGTCATGAGCATGTGGGCGGAAATTATCTCCTGAGTATTTTTTCTGAAGAGGTGGGCCAGCCTGTATTAATGCATGTTTTGGCTAAACGGTACCTCGTGACTTCTTATCCAGACTATCGCAAATCTTTGTCTTCCGATTCAATTAGAAGCCTGGAGCTTCAGGGTGGCGCGATGTCTGAAAATGAGTGCTCTCAATTTATGGCACTCCCTTATGCTAAAGATGCCGTGTCATTACGTACTTGGGATGATTGCGCTAAAAATCCTGATTTGAAAACACCTACAAAAGCAGATGTGATAGCCGAGTTGCTCAATTTGGCTATGGAGTGCCAATGAGCAACGTGTTAACAATAAAAGCGGCAAGTAAGACATTCATTTCAAGTGGAAAAAAGAATCGTGCCTTGAGCAATGTCACCATAGATATTGGTGCTGGTGAGAGGGTGGCATTAATTGGCGCTTCAGGATCTGGAAAATCTACTCTGATTAGAGCCATATCAGGCTTAGAGACCTTAGACAAAAGTAGCGGTGAATTATCCGTTAACGGTCGCGAAATTCAGTCCCATGGGGAGCTGTCCAATCACGTGCGCCAAATTAGAAATGAAATTGGCATCATTTTCCAGCAATTTAACTTAGTAAATCAATTAGATGTCATTACCAATGTCTTAATTGGTATTTGTCCTCAAAAGAGTATTTTCGAGACGATATGTAGAAAATTTTCCTTAGAAGAAAAGGCTAGGGCATTGGATGCTCTAGATAAGGTCGGCTTAGCTGATATTGCCTATCAAAGATCTTCAACTCTATCCGGTGGTCAGCAACAGCGAGTGGCGATTGCTAGGGCATTGATTAAAGGCGCAAAAATTTTGTTGGCAGATGAGCCAGTAGCGTCATTAGACCCTGAGTCTGCAAGAAAGGTTATGGAAACGATTGTTAATTTATCTCAAAAATTAAATCTGACATTCATGACTAGCTTGCATCAGATCCCCGTTGCCAGGAAGTATTGCGAGAGAACGATTGCTTTAAATAAAGGGGTTGTAGTTTTTGATGGCCCCACCAAAGAATTAACTGCCGCCATATTGGCAGAGTTATACGGATCAAATTTGGAAGATTTGGTGATAGACGAGGATTTTTCTGCTCTTAAAGAGGCTGCTATTTCCGAGCCAAAACTCACATTAGTTCATTAGGTGGTCATTTTTTATTAGGAGATTGAAATGAAGTTAAGCAAAATACTCTTGGCAGGCTTTATGGCCTTATCGGTTTGCTTAGTGCAGGCCAAAGAAATTAGTTTTGGGGTAATTTCAACAGATTCTGCGTCTGCGCAGAGGGATCGTTGGGAGCCTTTCTTCAGAGACATGGAGAAGCAAACTGGCTTAACAGTCAAATCATTCTATGCGCCAGACTATGCTGGAGTCATTGAGGCAATGCGCTTTAATAAGGTGCAAGTAGCTTGGTTTGGAAATAAAGCTGCTATGGAAGCAGTTGATCGCGCTAGCGGTGAAGTGTTCGCGCAAGTTGTTTTTGCTGATGGAGCTGTAGGATATACATCCTATTTAATTACTCAAAAAGACTCACCCTACAATAACGTTGATGATGTGATTAAAAACGGAAAGAGTATTAATTTTGGTATTGGTGATCCGAACTCCACATCTGGTTTCCTTGTGCCAACCTATTACATCTTTGCTAAACGAAATATAGAGGCAAGAGAAACCTTCAAAACAGTCAGAAACGCAAGTCACGGTGCAAATCTTCAAGCAATTCTTGCTAAACAGCTTGATGTTGCTACAAATAACTCTGAAGAGATTGATCGCTTGACAGCAACGAAGCCTGAAGCGGCTCAGGATATCAAGATCATTTGGAAAAGTCCTTTAATTCCTAGTGATCCATTTGTATGGCGTACCGATTTAGATAAAGATACAAAAGAGAAATTAAAAAAGTTTATATACAACTATGCCAAATCAAATCCGGAAGAAAAGGCTGTACTCAAAAATATTTATAACTATGGTGGATTTAGACCTTCTACGAATGCTCAATTAAATCCAATTCGCCAATTGGAGTTGTTTAAAGACTTGCGTAAAGTTGAGTCTGACACCACTATTAGCGATGCAGAGAAAGCTAAAAAAGTTGCAGAACTAAATGAGGCTTTAGCTAAGATCAAATGAGCGAGTCTGTTTCAGAGCTCTCATTAAATCGAGCTAAGGTACGCGCGTTTGAAGAGAGGCATGGCCTATCCTATTACCTAGGGTGGGCCTTGTTCTTTTTAGTGCTGACTTGGGCTTGGCAGGGCGCAGAAATACGCCCCCTGGATCTGATTAAAGATTCAGGAAATATGAGTAAATATGCCGCTGATTTTTTCCCACCCAATTTTAAAGATTGGGAACTATATGTAAGCGAGATGCTGATAACAGTTCAAATCGCAATTTGGGGAACGTTATTAGCAATCGTGGCTGCCATACCTCTCGGCTTATTAAGCGCATCTAATGTGGTTAGCCCATGGGTATATCAACCCGTTCGCCGCCTCATGGATGCATTGCGTGCTATCAATGAGATGGTATTTGCAATGTTGTTTATTGTGGCTGTCGGTTTAGGACCTTTTGCGGGGGTACTTGCACTATTTGTCCATACGACTGGAAC
>CAJEZV010000093.1 GCA_903995005.1 uncultured beta proteobacterium | reverse complement strand
TCATTAGTGGGAGTAATTTATTCATTAACTCAAAGTGTTGATATAGCAACCTCTTATATGCGAACAGCTTTAAATTACAGCGCAACTATTGGGGCAGCTAGTGCCGGCTCCTCAAGAGCAGAAATTGGATTCACCTGGCGATTCTAATGTTGGGCATTACATTAACTTGTCATGATTTGAGGTCACAATACTCTTGGAGTACAAATAGACTTAACACTATGGGGGTTAGCTATGGATTATCAGATCATTCCTTTAGAAATAGGCTCAATTACAGAGCGACATATTTTTCAATGTGGAAAAAAGGAAATTAAGTGCGGCATGGTATGGAAGCTAGGCTCAGTTATAACCCACACTAAGCCTACATTTATCCATAACTATAATCCTGACATCGGAATTTGTATACAAGACATACCCGGTGGAACAGTTGGTGAAACCTATGGCGGAGAAAAGGTAATTTACTTTTCCGATACCGTAGATGAAGATGAGCAGCATGAATTAATGGATATCTTTTACGAAAACTCCAAGAAATATTCCAAGAACTATGCTGACGTCTTTCATGATCTAGGATGGAAAGAAGTTAGTGCAGAATCTTATATTTTTGGAGAAATTGAAGTTATAGAGCTCAATCAGAATCCAAAACTATACAAATAACAATGTGACTTTTCAGGCTACTTATATTTGCATTTATAGCTATATCCTCCGCCGTAGTGCTAGCGTAGTCATTCAAGTTCATCGCTCTTGGCGATATGCCCTACAAAATTCCGAATGACTATGTTCGCTACGAAAGATTGATTGCAGATATTAATAAGGCTAACACCAGCTTTACCCTTTTCATTGGTGACTCAAGAGGTTGGCACTAAATCGGCAATGCTTTTTGCAGCATTCATAGCGACATTGGCGTCTTTAGTCTCAACCATCACCCTGAGAAGGGGCTCTGTACCAGATGCCCTGATCAGCACCCTGCCAATATCTTTCAGATCAGCTTCTACTTTGGAGATCTGCTGTTTGAGTTTTTCATCTGACTTCCAATCGTAACCAGGCTTGAATTTCACATTCAAGAGCACCTGGGGAAAGATGCTTACCTTCTCCAATAACTGCGCCAGACTCTTTTTATTTTGACTCATGGCTGCTAGCACTTGGAGGGCCGCAATCGTGCCATCACCTGTGGAATGCTGATCTAAGCACAGTAAATGGCCTGAACCTTCTCCGCCAATAATCCAGCCCTTTTGTTTTAGGAGCTCAAGAACGTATCTATCGCCTACATTGGCACGCTCAAATCCAATCCCTAAATCCTTAATCGCGTTCTCAACTGCCAAGTTAGTCATGAGCGTACCAACTGCACCGCCAATCTTTTGTCCACGGTCCAATCGATCTTTAGCGAGCACATATAAAAGCTCATCGCCATTAAATAGTCTGCCTGTAGCATCGACCATTTGCAGACGGTCTGCATCACCATCTAAAGCAATGCCTAAATCCGCTTTTTCTGCCTTGACTTTAGCAATGAGTGCGTCAGGTGCAGTTGCGCCACAGCCATCATTAATGTTTCTACCGTCTGGAGTAACACCAATGGAAATTACTTCTGCACCCAGCTCATGAAAGACATTTGGTGCAGTGTGATAGGCGGCGCCATTAGCGCAATCGACTACCAGCTTTAATTTCTTCAGATTGAGATCACCTGGGAATGTCGATTTGCAGAATTCAATATAGCGTCCCGCTGCATCATCTAAGCGAAATGCTTTACCCAAATCTTGCGCACTCACACATTCCATGGGCTTTGCTAACTCAGCTTCAATTGCTAACTCAAAGTCATCATCGAGTTTGTCGCCATTGGCCGAGAAAAACTTAATGCCGTTATCTTGATATGGATTATGTGATGCAGAGATCACCACGCCTGCTGATAAACGCAAGGCTTTCGTAAGGTAAGCCACCCCAGGGGTTGGCATTGGTCCACACAACAGGACATCGACACCTGCAGCGGCAAAACCAGCCTGTAATGCCCACTCCAGTAAATAACCTGAGATACGCGTATCTTTACCAATCAACACTTTGCAACGTTGGCCTGGTTTGGCATCTTTGGATAAGACCACACCTGCCGCATATCCGAGGCGAGTCATAAACTCAGGGACAATCGGAAATTGCCCTACTTCACCGCGAATGCCATCCGTTCCAAAGTATTGTTTTTTCATAAGGGTCATTATAAAACTGAGAAGCTTTGGGCTCAGAGCTTAAGTTCTAGCCTTCTATTGCTTCCCATAGCTTTAAAGCATCTACCGTTTCCGGAACATCATGAACCCTGACAATTTTGGCCCCACGATCAGCCGCCATGATGGCTGCCGCAACGCTGGGAGCTACTCGCTCATTGGCATCCTTACCAGTGAGCTTACCGATCATCGATTTACGAGATATGCCTGCTAGGACCGAATAACCCAAAGTCGAGAAATCCTTGAAGTGCGACAGCATGCTGAGATTATGATCAAGGCTTTTGCCAAAACCAAAGCCTGGATCAATAGCCATTCTGTTTTGGGTAATGCCTTTTGATCTGAGTATCTCTGTACGCTCTTTGAGAAAGGCTATCACGTCTGCAACTACATCTTGATACTGTGGATTAAATTGCATAGTTAATGGATCGCGTTGCATATGCATCAATACAATTCCGCAGTCTTGACTCTCTAGTACAGCATCCACGGCACCGTCTTGTCTCAATGCCCAGATGTCATTGACACAATCAACGCCAGCATGAAGCGCTTGACGCATAGTCTCTGCTTTATAAGTATCAATCGATAACGGTACACCACAATCTTTAAGCGCTTCGATCACTGGCAGGACACGATCAAGCTCTTCCTGCAGTTCTACTGGCTCTGCTCCAGGCCTAGTTGACTCTCCACCGATATCGATTAAATCAACACCATTGGCAATCATCAACTCTGCTTGAGCGATGGCATCTTTTGGTGATCTAAATTGGCCGCCATCAGAAAATGAATCGGGTGTGGCATTCAGAATGCCCATCACTACGGGACGCTTGCGTTTAGTGAAGTCAAAAAGAAAACGCCCACAACGCCATGTTGTGGGCATCTCTTGTATGCCTTGCTTGTCCATTCAGACGGCTAAATTTTAAGCTGTCGCTGGGGCGCTACCAGCAGCCGGTCCTGGTGCTCCACCAGCAGAGTTACCAAACTGGGTTGCAGGAGGAGGAAGCGGTGCTCTTGGGGGACGACCTTCCATAATGTCATTGATTTGCTCAGCATCGATGGTCTCCCATTCGAGCAAAGCAGCAACCATGGCTTCTACCTTATCGCGATTATTCTCAAGAATAGATCTGGCTAAGTTGTATTGGCTATCGATCAGCGTACGAATCTCAAAGTCTACTTTTTGCTGAGTTAACTCAGAAACGGTCTTAGTGCTGTTGCGACCAAAGATACTTTCTGATTCAGTATCAACATAAACCATCGTACCTAAGCTATCGCTCATGCCATAACGTGTCACCATATCGCGTGCCATTTTGGTAGCACGTTCAAAGTCATTCGATGCACCAGTGCTCATCGAGTTTAAGAACACCTCTTCTGCGGCACGACCACCAAACAAGATCGCCAACTCTTCCATCATGCGATCTTTATACAGATTGACACGATCAAACTCGGGCAACTGCCAAGTCACACCCAAAGCCATGCCACGCGGCATGATGGTGACTTTATGTACTGGGTCTGCCTTAGGCAGAATCTTGGCTACAACCGCATGGCCAGACTCGTGATAGGCCGTGTTACGACGCTCTTCTTCGCGCATCACTGCTGACTTACG
>CAJEZV010000092.1 GCA_903995005.1 uncultured beta proteobacterium | reverse complement strand
AAGCTTCAACTCCAACACTGTTAGCTGGCCCCAAGTTGTATTCTCATCAAACTCCCCGCCAATTTAATGTCATGACTCGGCAGCTTGCAGATACACGCACCTCCTTGCAAGAATCCAAGGCCTTTTTAGAGCGAGTTCTGGGAAGTTTGACTGCCGGCGTTTGTATTTTTGATAAGCGTTATAACGTGGTCTCAAGTAATGCTGGCGCTGATCGTATTTTTGGTCAAGATCTTACCTATCTTGACGGAAAGCCTTTAAGCACAAGCCCAGCTTTAATGGAGTTTGAGGAAGCCATTAAAGAAGGCTTCTCCACAATGAAGCTTGCGGTTACGGGTGCGCAAGACAATCCCGCAGTTCAAATTAGCCATCAAAAGACTCCAGTTTGGCAAAAGCAAGTCCAGCTTCACACAACCAATGAGTTTGAAAATGAATTAGGCATCACTTTATTTGTGCGCGGCACAGAACTAACAGAAGATTTACGCATGGTGGTATTTGATGACATTACCGATGTGGTGAGCGCACAAAGGTCAATTGCTTGGAGCGAAGTTGCAAGACGCCTAGCCCATGAAATCAAGAACCCGCTTACCCCAATTCAACTGTCTGCAGAGCGTTTGCAACATAAGCTTTCTGGCAAGCTAAGCCCTGAGCAAGAAGAAATGATGAATCGCAGTACTGAAACCATTATTAGCCAGGTACAGGCCATGAAAGAAATGGTTAATGATTTTAGAGATTTTGCTAAAACACCAACACCTCAGCTAAAGGCAGTTTCTATCAATACACTCACATCAGAAATTTTAGGGCTATATGAAGGCAGCCCTTTGCGTACTCAGCTTGATCCACGCTGCCCAGAAATTATGGGCGACCCAACCCAGCTCAGACAGGTTATTCATAATCTATTGCAAAACGCTCAAGATGCTACGCTAGAGGGGCCTCATCCTGGAGAGGCGGTTGAAGTAAAAACTGAGTTAGTACCTTATGGAGAGCACAATGGTACGGAGCAAAAAGCAGTTCGACTAACGATAAGTGACTCTGGAGTAGGATTTCCAGCTAAGATATTGGCAAGGGCTTTTGAGCCTTATGTCACCACGAAGAGTAAAGGTACGGGATTGGGATTGGCGGTTGTTAAAAAAATTATTGATGATCACTCTGCCAAAATTGAGATACGAAATCGTATGCAAGGAGCAGAAGTCGTTGGTGCACAGGTATCAATATTGTTTATGAATCTAGCAAAAGAGGCGGCCTAAGAATGGCTAGTATTTTGGTTGTAGATGACGAGATGGGAATTCGTGAGCTTCTCAATGAGATTCTGACGGATGAAGGCCATACCGTGTATGCAGCAGAGAGTGCTATTCAGGCTCGCACTATTCGCGAACAAATGCGCCCCGATCTTGTGTTGCTAGATATTTGGATGCCAGATACTGACGGCATCACGCTACTCAAAGAGTGGTCTAAAACAGGTCAACTTACTATGCCTGTAGTGATGATGTCAGGTCACGCTACCATCGATACCGCAGTTGAGGCTACGCGTATTGGCGCATTAAATTTTCTAGAAAAGCCGATTGCACTTCAAAAGCTTTTAAAGGCCGTAAGTAAGGCGCTTGAGAGTTCCCCAAAATATGTTGAGCCTGAAGTAGAGCGGGCGGTTCAGCCCAGCACTAATCAGTCTGTGACCCCAAAGCCTGCAGTGAATGAGCCAGCACTAGCCCCACAGGAAGGCGAGTTCATCAGTGGCATTGCAAAAACTTATTTTGATTTGCCGTTAAGAGAAGCAAGAGATCTTTTTGAAAAGGCCTACTTTGAGCATCAGATGCAAATCATGGGCGGCAGCATGACCAAGATTTCTGAGTACACTGGCCTAGAGAGAACACACTTGTATCGCAAGCTTAAGGCACTAGGTATTGATACATCTCGCAACAAGGGCGAGCAATAAATTATTTTGTAAATTGGTGTTCACGGGGCACGTCAGTTTTATTGCTGGCGACGTCGCCTAAATCATTTGCCCACCATACTCGGAATTATTTTCATGGAAATTAAGGTCAATTTTCTCGACAAGCTACGTCTTGAAGCTAAGTTTGATGACTTCACTGTAATTGCTGACCAGCCTATACGCTATAAGGGCGATGGCTCAGCGCCAGGCCCCTTTGATTATTTTTTAGCTTCATCGGCTTTATGCGCAGCCTACTTTGTGAAGTTGTACTGCGACACTCGCAATATTTCTACTGAAAATATTCGACTCTCGCAAAATAATATTGTCGATCCAGAAAATCGTTATCGGCAAGTTTTTAAGATCCAGGTTGAATTGCCCGAGGACATTTCTGCTAATGATCGTCAAGGTATCTTGCGCTCTATTGATCGATGTACGGTTAAAAAAGCAGTCCAAGCTGGACCAGAGTTTGTGATTGAAGAGGTGAAGAATTTAGATGAGGATGCGCAGACTTTATTGACCTTGAGGCCAAGTGCTGATGCCAGTACTTATATTGCAGGCAAAGATTTACCTCTAGAGCAAACGATTGCCAATATGTCGGGCGTATTGGCCGATTTGGGAATCAAGATTGAGATTGCCTCATGGCGCAACATCATTCCAAATGTGTGGTCCTTACATATTCGTGATGCGCACTCCCCAATGTGCTTTACCAATGGAAAAGGGTCCACAAAAGAAAGCGCCTTGGCTTCTGCTTTGGGGGAGTACATCGAGCGATTGAGTAACAATCATTTTTATGCTGGCACGTACTGGGGTGAAGATATTGCCAATAGAACATTCGTACATTACCCAAATGAGCGTTGGTTTAAGCCAGGTAAAAATGATGCCCTCCCAACAGAAATTTTGGACGAGTATTGCCTGAAAATTTTTAATCCAGATGGTGAGTTACGTGGCTCACATTTGATTGATACAAACTCTGGCAATGCCCGGCGCGGTATTTGTTCCTTGCCGTACGTACGACAGTCAGATGGCCAAACTGTCTATTTTCCTTCTAACCTGATTGAAAATCTTTACGTTAGTAATGGCATGAGTGCAGGCAATACGCTTGCCGAGGCACAAGTGCAATGCTTATCTGAGATTTTTGAGCGCGCAGTCAAGCGTGAAATATTGGAAGGCGAAATTGCTCTGCCTGATGTGCCGCAGGAAGTTCTTGCAAAATATCCTGGCATTCTTGCGGGCATTCGCGGTCTTGAAGAGCAAGGCTTCCCAGTGCTGGTAAAGGACGCATCGCTGGGTGGAATATATCCAGTGATGTGCGTTACTTTGATGAATCCAAGAACTGGCGGAGTATTTGCATCTTTTGGCGCACACCCAAGCCTGGAAGTCGCGCTGGAGCGAAGCCTAACGGAACTGCTACAAGGTCGCAGCTTAGAGGGTCTGAACGATCTTCCCCCTCCTACTTTTGCAAGCGAAGCGGTCACCGAGCCAAATAACTTTGTTGAGCACTTTATCGACTCAAGCGGCATCGTGTCCTGGCGCTTCTTCAGTGCAAAATCAGATTACGATTTTGTTGAGTGGGATTTTTCAGGTCAAGGTGAAAATTCCAACGCCGAAGAAGCAAACACTTTGTTTGGCATTCTCAAAGACATGGGTAAAGAATCTTATGTGGCTGTATATGAGGATCTCGGAGCAATCGCATGTCGAATTATTGTTCCCGCTTATTCAGAAGTTTATCCAATAGAAGATTTGGTTTGGGATAACACCAATAAGGCACTGTTGTTCCGCGAAGATATTTTGAATCTTCATTCACTCGATGATGTAAGCCTAAGCGCCCTTCTTGAGCGACTTGAAAATAATGAGCTCGATGAGTATGGTGATATTGCTACATTGATTGGCGTGGAGTTTGATGAGAATACAACTTGGGGCCAGCTAACAGTGTTGGAGTTGAAGCTT
>CAJEZV010000091.1 GCA_903995005.1 uncultured beta proteobacterium | reverse complement strand
ATTAGCTAAATTATTTTCAGAAGCTGTAGAAGCGGTAGATCCTAGGCCGATCGAAGGTATTAGGGCAACTGGTGCCCATCCGATGGCTGAAATTGTGTATGGAATTTTGCCTCAAGTGATGCCCTTATGGGTTTCTTATTCTTTGTATCGTTTTGAGTCAAATGTCCGTTCGGCATCCGTTGTTGGTATGGTAGGTGCGGGCGGTATTGGAGTCATTTTATATGAAGTCATTCGCGGCTTCCAATACTCTCAAACTTGTGCAGTGCTCATCATTTTGATTGCAACTGTAACCATCATCGATTTGATTTCTTCCTACCTAAGGAAGTTTGCAAGTTAAATAATGTCTAAGCCCAGTATTTACTTCGGTGCCGGATCAATTTTAGAACTGGGTAATTTATATCCAGACCGTGGATTTCATATTCTACGAATTCCAGAAATTTCTAGCGAAGAGTTAAAAAAAATACGATTGTCTTTACGCGGTAGGATACTTTCTGAAACTACCTACCAAAAGGGGATGCCAGATATTGCGAGCATTCAAGAACTTCAGGACGATTTTTGGAGTCGTGCTGATTTAGAAAAGTCTGTAATGCTTGGAATTGGTGGTGGCAGCGTCATGGATGCAGCCAAAGTGTTGTGCTATAAACCTGATGGAGTAGCTTGGTTGAGTAAACATCTAGACGTATCAATAGAAGATGAATCCTTGCCCAAAATACCTTTATTATTGGCTGCAACAACCGCTGGAACGGGCAGTGAGGTCTCGCCAACTGCAACCATCTGGGACTTTGCAAAACAGCGTAAACATTCATTTTTTGGCCCCGAAGTTTTTGCAAATGTAGCGATTAGCGATCCTTGTCTATGTCTTGGTGCTCCATGGTTCGTTTCACGTGATTCTGCAATCGATGCTCTTTCACACGCATTAGAGGCGATTTGGAATAGAAATAGAACGCAAGAAACAACTAATCTTGCCATCTATGCAGCAAAAAAAATCTGCCATTATTTGCCACTCATTAGAGATGATTTAAGCAATCTAGAATTACGTGAACAGCTTTCAGAAGCTGCCTTATCTGCTGGTTTAGCAATGGCTAAAACACAAACAGCGCTGGTCCATGCTCTGTCTTATTCTGAAACGGCCCGAAGTCAAAAAAGTCATGGACAATCTTGTGCTTACTGGTTGCCTTATGTATGGCAATTGTTAATTGAAAGTGATTGTGATCCTGCTATATTAAACAGCTTAGATCGCTCTATAGGACAGTATTTTTCAGCCCCGATAGAGATGTACCAATGGTTGCTTGCTTTAGGATTTTCAGTACATCCACCACTTGAGTGTGATAAAACGGTGGAAGAGCAGGTTGGTAGAGTTAGGCTTTCTGCTCGAGGAAAAAACTTTGCAGGATTTACGATCAATGGCGAATAAAAATTATGACCTACTCATAGTAGGCTCTGGCATCGTGGGTCTAGCTCACGCCTATGAGGCAAAAAAAAGAGGTTTATCAGTAGTCATTGTTGAGCAAAACACGCGCTGTACTGGCGCCTCTATTCGTAATTTTGGTTTTATCACCGTATCGGGACAAGGCGCTCAAGATACCTGGCGAAGGGCAGTTTATTCAGCGCAAGTCTGGAGAGAATTGGCTTGCGTAACGGAGATTAAAATATTGCATCAGGGTACTTGGATTTTATGCGAGCGCCCAGAGGCAGTTGAGGTTGCAAAAGCCTTTCTTCAAACTCCTATGGGTATTGATTGCCAATACTTCCCTCAGGCAAGTTATCCAAACTTAGAGACTCTAGGCTTTAAAAACATTCATAGCCTGAATTTAAAAAATTCTCTAGGACTTCTTTACAGCCCCCATGAATTTAGGGTCGAATCCAGAGAGGCCATCCCTCAGTTGGCAAATTATTTGCAAAACACAATGGGCGTAGATTTTTATTGGGAGACCGAGGTCTTATCGATTGATGGATCATCTGTTCAAACCTCAAATAATCTATTCGATGCCCAAAGAATTGTGATCTGTCCTGGCGCTGATTTAACGGGGATAGCTAAACCTTACATTGAGAAACATGATTTGAAGCTTTGCACGCTCCAAATGCTAAGAATCAAAGTGCAGGAAGGCTTCATTCTGCCTGGAAGTGTGATGACCGATAACAGCTTAGCTAGATATTTAGGATGGTCAGAGTTACCTGAAGCCAAGGCTCTCAAAGAGCGCATTGCATTAGAGATGCCTGAATATGTCAAAGAGGGCATTCATTTGATCGTTGTGCAAAGTGCTGATGGTAGCTTGGTAGTTGGAGATTCCCATCGTTATGGGTCTTCTGAACATATATTTGCAAGCGAAAGTATTGAACAACTGATTATTGAATTGATGTATCGAGTTTTAAGCATCACTGAGCACACAGTGATTGAGCGTTGGACAGGGGTATATCCGTCCTCCAACACACACGATGCATTAATTGAAAAAGTATCTTCAGCAATGAGGGTTGCCATAGTAAGTAGTGGAACAGGGGCAAGTACAGCTTTTGGGCTTGCAAAAGATAATTTTGATGAATGGTTAGGGTAATAATGAAAACTTCAGTGAAAGCAGTTATTTTTGATTGGGCCGGCACGACGGTCGATTATGGTAGTAGAGCTCCTATGGGTGCTTTCGTCAAATTATTCGAGTCTGAAGGCATTGAGATGACTATTTCTCAAGCCCGCATTCCAATGGGAATAAGCAAATGGGAGCATATCAATTTCTTGTTGAATCTTCCTGAAATTCAAAGTCAATGGCTTAAGATTCATGAAACATCTCATACTGATGCTGATGTCGATCGACTGTTAGATGTTTTTGTACCGATGAATAAGGTAAGCATCCTAGAGTGTGGCGAATTAATTCCAGGAGTAGCTACACTAGCCAAAGCGTTGCGTGAGCGTGACATTAAAATTGGCTCAACAACTGGATATACCAGAGAGCTCTTAGACTTGTTGCTACCAATAGCTAAAGAGCAAGGGTATGAAGTTGATGTCTTCTCTTATTCAGGAGATACCCCACTGGGTCGACCATCAGCTCAAATGATGATTAAATGCGCCAGACAACTAGGCTTGGATAATCCGCTTTCATTCATTAAGGTTGATGATACGCAGCCAGGCATTGAAGAGGGTAAGTCATTTGGCTGCTGGACTGTTGGCGTCTCAGTTAGTGGTAATACCCTTGGACTTTCTCTTGAGGAGTTAGAGGCATTACCAGTCGGGGAAGCCGAGCGACTGAAAAATGTAGCAAGAGCAAATATGCAAGAAATGCGACCTGATTTCGTGATTGATTCCGTTGCAGATTTATTGCCCGTGATCGATGAAATTAATAAACGCTTAGATTTAGGCCAAAAGCCTAATTCTTACAATATCTAGATGGATTGGGAAGGTAACCCCCTGAATTTTGATTCGGGGGGTTATTTTGCAGTTAGTTATTTTGGGGATGTTTGCTTTCTAATTTGTCGGTTTACCCGACAAATTCCACGCCTGACCATTTGACCGCCTGCAGATGCCACGTCAGATCCAGTGAATTCTACTCCGCACCACGGTTCTCGGTGCCTATTCCACACCAAAAGCCAATACCTTAATCTCATTGTTTTTTAGTGTTGTTTAGCCTCATTTTTACAGCTTCTAAGGCGTAGGTCGTACGTTCGAATCGTGCTGGACAGGCCACTTTTTGGGATCTACGCAGATTGCACTCAGAAATACCCTATGTCAGTACAGCGCATAATTTTAAGCTGTAATTTCTACCAAAATCTCGGATTAGCCTTTATCCAGGCTCTTGCCAGATAACATTGATCACCACTAAATGCCATTTCTGGAGATTGATCTAGTAGTGAGCCAGCTTCCATGTGCATGAGATTCTTTGAAAATGGCTGCACTATGCTATTTTCATCTCGCTTCATAATGAATTCTGGATTTAGCTCTGAGGTATGGTTCAAACCTGCAGCCATTAGAATTTCTGAAAGTGCGTGAAGCGTATTTTGATGGTAGTGATAAACACGATCACCTTTATCTTCTGGGTCTAGAGCTCTTTGCCTTAACTGATTTTGGGTTGCTACTCCGGTAGGACACTTATCC
>CAJEZV010000090.1 GCA_903995005.1 uncultured beta proteobacterium | reverse complement strand
TACGAGATAGACTTGGGTGACTGGAGTTCAGACGTGTGCTCTTCCGATCTGCACAAAACCTTGGTTGATAGAAATTAATGCTAGTCAGGGAGAGATCATTGATTTTTCCCTTCTTGCAGGAGTACTTGAAAATACACCGCTTGACATCGACTTATTACTTATAAAAACAGGGTTTGAAAAATATAGAAGTTCGCATGATCCCCACGATATTTATACCCGTCATGGGCCTGGGATTTCTCCGGATGTTGGAGTATGGCTAAGGCGCAACAGAAGCATTAAGATGATTGGCTTCGACTTTATTTCACTTTCGAGTTATGATCATCGCGAATTAGGTCGAGTTGCTCATCGTGCTTTCCTCGCGGGCGCATCTGAACAACCTATCTTAATTATTGAGGATATGCATTTAGCTGAACTTAAGTCAAATCCGAAGGAGGTGTGGGTGGTCCCACTCCGCTTGACTGATGGTGATGGCGCGCCTGCTACAGTTATTGCTTTAATTTAAGTAAGGGAGTGATATCGAAGTGATGTCTGGAAAAATTTGTGCTTTGATGATTGGGCGCGAGGGTAGCACTGGCTTCCCAGGGAAAAATACGTCACTGGTGCTTGGCCGTCCTCTTTGCTCTTATCCGTTGATGGCGGCTAAGGCCTCTAAGTACATAGATTATTTTTATGTTTCGACGGACTCCCCAGAGATTATGGCAATAGCCAATCAATATGGAGCGTACGCTATAGATCGCCCGCCCAGCCTTGCTACAAAAGAGGCACTTGGTGAGGATGTATTCCGTCATGGTTACCAGGAAATAGTGCGCCGATTGAGTATCAAAGGTGAGCATATTGAGTTGATGATTTTATTATTTGCAAATGCAGCAACTGTAACTGGAGCAATGATTGACCAGGGTATCGAAATTCTTAGGAAGGATGACTCATTGGATTCGGCGGTATCTGTATCGGAGTACAACATGTGGAGCCCTCTTCGTGCGCGAAAAATAGGCCCCAATGGCTGTTTGGAGCCATTTGTACCTTTCGAAATATTTGGTGATCCAACGACGCTTAATTGCGATAGAGATTCTCAGGGAAGCGTACTGTTTGCCGATATGGGTGTTTCGATTGTCAGGCCGCGATGTTTAGATAATCTGGACACGGGAATGCTGCCTCAGAAGTGGATGGGTAGACGAATTCATCCGATCCCCTCATGGGCTGGGTGTGATGTAGATTTTGAGTGGCAAGTTCCACAAGTTGAATTCTGGTTACGTAAAAATGGCTATAATCAAAAGTAGTCCACCGTAAATATGAGACCATAATGGCATTGCCTCCTAGCCTTTACCGAAAACACAATAGCTTTGTCGATATTAGGGCTAAAGAACATGATCAGAATAATCTTCTCAGTGATCGGATCTTAAACGTATCCAAGCGGCCCGACTTTGTGAGTCGACTTTCTGCAAGTCATCAGCTTATACTTTCAAGAGCTCTTAATCATCTCGAGGGTGAAAGCGAAGCTGGCGAGCAAATTTTTCACCTTTCAATGTCGGCCCTGCATGAAATTGAAAGGCTAAGTGATGAGGACTTACCTCGTTATCTTGCCCATCGATTTCGTTATGAGATTTTTCCAGCTACTAGAGAGTTGGATGATTTTCCACCCTATCTGCAAATAGAACCTTCGTCTGTATGTAATTATCGTTGTGTTTTCTGCTATGAGACAGATAAATCCTTTACGCGAAAATCTAACGGCCATATGGGCCATATGCCGACGCATCTGTTTCGTGAAATCATTGATCAGGCTGTAGGTCGCGTGGAATTCATTTCACTGGCATCGCGCGGTGAACCATTGCTTTGCCCAAATATACAGGAAATTCTTGCCTACACGCGCGATAAGTTTCTTGGCCTGAAGCTAAATACCAATGCTTCCTTGTTAGATGAGCATATTTGCCACGCAATCCTTCAGAGTGGGGTTAGAACTCTGGTGATTTCCGCAGATGCAGCGAGTGAGCCCTTGTATAGTCAGCTGCGAGTTAATGGGAAGTTAGACAAAGTACTGGAAAATGTTCGGAAATTCAAGAAAATAAAAGAGTTGCATTATCCAGACTCGCCATTAATTACCAGAGTGTCCGGAGTTAAGTATTCTGTAAAACAGAATCTTGGAGATATGGAGGGTGTTTGGGGGGATCTCGTTGATCAGGTTGCCTTTGTTTCTTATAACCCCTGGGAAAATGTTTATATAAGCGAGCCAAACGAAGTCTCATTGCCTTGTTCGGATTTATGGCGACGCATGTTTGTTTGGTGGGATGGGCGAGTTAATCCGTGCGATGTTGACTACAAGTCTAGCTTGTCAGTCGGCGGCCTTCCTGATAAAAGTTTGGCTGAGCTCTGGGTTTCTGAGGAATATACTAAATTAAGACAGCAGCATCAGCAGTTAAAGCGTGCGAACATGGAGCCCTGCAAGCGGTGTGTTGTAACCTAGAGTTATATATGAAGCAGACAATACTTATTGTAGGTGCATCAGGAAATATTGGTTCCGCGGTTGCGAGAGCTGTAGCCGCACCAAACGTTACCCTCGCGCTTCATTGGCGAAAAAACCAAGCCCCTATCGATGACTTGTTGCTAACACTTAAGCGGGAAGAGTGTTTTGGATTGGCGTATCAATCAGATCTCAACACTCCTGAGGATTGCCATGAGTTGATTGAAAGTGTGCTAAATGATTTTGGAAAGATCGATGGTTTGGCGATTTGCTCTGGAACAGTAGGTTGGGCACATTGGTCAGAACTTAGTTATGAAAATTGGAATCAAATGTTTCTTGAGCACTGCTTAGTGCCAATGACAATCGCTAGCCAGATTATTCCTCTATTTGAGCGGCAGAGTCATGGGCGACTCGTTTACCTTAGTTCTATCTCCCCAAAATATGGGGGCTCTCCAGTGTCAATGCACTATGCAGCGGCTAAGTCTGCACTGGAATCTGCAATGTATGGATTATCTAGAATTGTTGCGGGTAAAGGTATATGTATTAATGGTGTCAGGGCGGGCTTCGTTGACACTCCTCTACAACATGCCGGTCGGACTGCTAACGCAATTAAGGAACGAATAGCTAAAATACCTATGGGGCGAGCGGGAAGCCCTGGAGAAGTAGCAGCCGCATTTAAATTCTTTTTATCCAGTGATGCAGCCTTTATAACAGGTGAATTGCTGGCCGTTGCTGGTGGCGACTGACTGAGGCCATAAAGGCATAAGCGATTGGGGTTTGTATGGATGTATTTGTTTCAACGACGCCGTTTGGCGAGGCTGATTCTGGGACCCGTCTAATGCTTGATGAGTCAGATTATTCGGTTCGGTATAATGAAACTGGTCGTAAATTGGCCCCGGAAGAATTGGCTGAATTAGCTTCGCAAGCCAAGGTGGTAATTGCTGGCACGGAGAGCTTGTCTTGCCTTCTAAAGTGTAATCAAAATTTACAAATGATCTCTCGCGTTGGTGTTGGTCTAGATGGCGTTCCTCTTCACGAGTGCAAAAACCGTATGATTCGCGTTAGCTGGACTCCGGATGCAGTTACTCCTGCGGTTTCAGAGCTTACAATTGGACTCATGATTGGGCTTACCCGATATGTCAACCGAAGCGATCGGGAGATGAGGGCTGGGAACTGGAGGCGACCTGCTGGAAAGCGAATTGGAGACTCAGTAATAGGTATAGCTGGGTTTGGTCGGATTGGTAGTATGGTTGCCAAATTATTGATTCCATTCGGCCCAAAAAAGGTGCTCATTTCAGACAATAAAGACAAATCAGTTGAGATGATTAAATTGCGTAAGATGGGGCTAGATATTGATTCGGTGCCGATTGAACGGTTATTCTCTGAATCTGATATTGTTTCCTTGCATCTCCCAAATTCTCCAGCAACCTTTCGAATGATTGATGCTAAGACAATCGCATCAATGAAAGCAGGGTCATTTCTAGTAAATACTTCTAGAGGAGAATTAATTAATGAGGTCGACCTTGCATCTGCCTTAGCCTCCAATAGATTGGCTGGTGCAGCACTTGATACTTTCAATATTGCGAAATTCCTCCCCTAATGCAACAACACTAGCACGCGCCGCATCTTCAAGATCGGAAGAGCGTCGTGTAGGGAAAGAGTGTTCATCCTTGTGTAGATC
>CAJEZV010000089.1 GCA_903995005.1 uncultured beta proteobacterium | reverse complement strand
TTTTCTTCTGCGCCGATTGGAATCTGGATCAAGATTGGGTTTGCCTTGAGGCGAGTCTTCATTTGGTCATAGACCTTGAAGAAATTCGCACCAGTACGGTCCATCTTGTTAACGAATGCCAAACGTGGAACTTGATACTTATTTGCTTGACGCCAAACAGTTTCAGATTGTGGCTGTACTCCACCTACCGCACAGTAAACCATGCAAGCACCGTCCAAAACGCGCATTGAGCGCTCAACTTCAATAGTGAAGTCTACGTGTCCTGGGGTATCAATAATGTTGATACGATGCTCAGGCATTGTTCCAGCCATACCCTTCCAGAACGTGGTGGTAGCAGCAGAAGTAATCGTGATACCACGCTCTTGCTCTTGCTCCATCCAGTCCATGGTAGCTGCGCCATCATGCACTTCACCGATTTTGTGATTAACACCGGTGTAGAACAAAACGCGTTCTGTAGTAGTTGTCTTGCCTGCGTCAATGTGCGCAGAAATACCAATATTGCGGTATTTATCGATGGGGGTTTTACGTGCCACTGTTGGTGCCTTTTCTTAACTATTGGATTAGAAGCGGAAATGTGAGAAAGCTTTATTAGCTTCTGCCATACGGTGAACTTCTTCACGCTTCTTCATTGCGCCGCCACGACCTTCAGCAGCTTCTAATAATTCATTGGCTAAACGTTGAGCCATCGATTTTTCGCCACGCTTCTTGGCAGCTTCGCGCAACCAGCGCATTGCCAAAGCGGAACGACGTGATGGACGAACTTCAACAGGAACTTGATAGTTAGCGCCACCAACACGACGGCTCTTAACCTCAACCATTGGCTTAACGTTGCCCATGGCGGTTGAAAAAATTTCGAGTGGTTCTTTATTTGCTTTTTTCTCGATATGATCAAAGGCACCGTAAACGATACGCTCTGCAACCGATTTCTTGCCGTCCAACATCAGGACGTTCATGAATTTAGCTACTTCTACATTACCGAATTTTGGATCCGGCAAAATTTCCCGTTTGGGAACTTCACGACGACGTGGCATAACTACTCCTTCAGTTCAGTTAGGGGTGGCTCACATGAATCACCCGCTCCGGTTGTCCTACTATTTAGAAAAACTTCTAAACGGAACAACCACTTACTTGTCTTTTGAGTCTGACAAACAACGACTTACTACAAAAAAACTACTACCTAACCCTTAAAAATTAAGCAGCTTTCTTAGCGCGCTTAGCACCGTACTTAGAACGGGCTTGCTTACGATCTTTAACGCCTTGCAGGTCCAAAGAACCGCGAACGATGTGATAACGCACACCTGGCAAGTCCTTTACACGACCACCGCGGATCAACACTACTGAGTGTTCCTGGAGGTTATGGCCTTCACCACCAATGTATGAAATCACTTCGAAACCATTGGTTAAGCGAACTTTGGCTACTTTACGTAGCGCAGAGTTAGGCTTTTTAGGAGTGGTTGTGTACACACGTGTACATACACCACGGCGCTGCGGGCTGTTTTGCAGCGCAGGGCTCTTGCTTTTAACGGTAAGCCTTGTTCTTGGCTTGCGTAATAATTGATTAATTGTTGGCATAAAATAGCTCGGTTAGTACTTCTTTGTTGCTTTCTTCAAGAAAATCAATGACTTAGAGAATTTCTAGGTCAAAAAGACCCTCTTCTGAATCAGTAGAACTCAGCATTCTAGCTTGGCCAGCCTTTTCCGTCAACCTCGATGGAAAAAACTGGCCATTTCTGGCCAGAATTACCAAATTAGCTTGGATCAGCCTCCCCAGTAGGAGCAACGACTTCAGCCTCAATTTCTACAGGCATATTGGCCATTGCTTCCTCTTCAGCGGCAATCATTTGAGCGCGATCACGCTCGAATTGCTCCCTGACCTTGCGTGCACGGCGATAAGACAAGCCGGTACCAGCAGGGATCAAGCGACCAATAATGACGTTTTCCTTGAGGCCACGGAGTGTATCGGTCTTGCCCATAATTGCGGCTTCAGTCAATACACGGGTGGTTTCTTGGAAAGAAGCCGCTGAAATGAAGCTGTCGGTCGACAAGGATGCCTTGGTAATACCAAGCAACACATTATCAAACTGAGCTGGGTGCTTACCTTGGGCAATCACGGCATCGTTTGCGTCATACAACTTAGAACGCTCAACTTGTTCACCAGTAATGAATGATGTATCGCCTGGATCAGTTACCTGAACACGACGCAACATCTGACGCACGATGACTTCAATGTGCTTGTCATTGATCTTCACGCCCTGGAGACGATAAACGTCCTGAACTTCGTCAACGATGTAGATAGCCAACTCTTCGATACCTTTGAGAGTCAAGATGTCATGTGGATCAGCAGGGCCTTCCACAATCATCTCGCCCTTATTCACAACTTGACCGTCATGAACAAGAACTTGCTTCTCTTTAGGAATCAAGAATTCATTGGCTTCGCCATCCATATCAGTAATCACCAAACGTTGTTTACCTTTGGTTTCTTTACCGAAGGAAACTGTTCCAGTAACTTTCGCCAATACTGCTGCATCTTTTGGTGAACGTGCCTCGAACAATTCTGCAACGCGTGGCAAACCACCGGTAATGTCGCGAGTCTTCTGTGATTCGATTGGAATACGAGCCAACACTTCACCAACTTCGACTTTCTGACCATCTTTAACAGTAATCAAAGCGCCCACTTGGAGACCAATGTTTACTGGGTGATCAGTGCCGGCGATCATCACTTCGTTGCCTTTTTGATCAACCAAGTTGATCATTGGGCGAACGCCTTTGCTTGCTGCAGAGCGACGCTTACCGTCAATTACCACCAAAGTGGAAAGACCGGTAACCTCGTCAACCTGCTTAGCTACAGTTACGCCCTCTTCAACGTTATCGAAGCGAGCAACACCAGCGTACTCAGAAATAATCGGACGTGTTAACGGATCCCATGTCGCCAAACTTGCGCCGGCCTTGACTGCCGCATCCTCTTTTAACAAGAGAGTTGCACCATAAGGCACTTTATGACGCTCGCGCTCACGACCATTCTCATCAACGATCAAGGCTTCGCCAGAACGTGAAATTACGATCTGCTCACCCTTCGCGTTCTTCACAACACGCATCGTGCCGGAGAACTTCAAGGCACCATTGGACTTGGCTTCAATATTGCTTGCAACCAACGCACGAGATGCTGCACCACCGATGTGGAAAGTACGCATAGTCAACTGTGTGCCTGGCTCACCGATGGACTGAGCAGCGATAACGCCTACTGCCTCGCCAACGTTTACCAAACCACCACGACCTAAGTCACGTCCATAGCACTTAGCGCACAAGCCGAAACGGGTTAAGCAAGACAATACTGTGCGAACTTTAACTTCGTCGATGCCCAATGCCACGATTTGATCAACATGATCTTCGTCGAGCAATGTGTCATTCGGAACGATGACTTCTTGTGTGTCTGGATGAACGATATCACCGATACATACACGACCCAAAATACGGTCACGCAATGCTTCGATAATTTCGCCGCCCTCAACAAGCGCTTTCATCGTTACGCCAGAAGTTGCACCGCAATCTTCTTCAATAACTACGAGGTCTTGAGTAACGTCGCACAAACGACGTGTCAAGTAACCAGAGTTTGCTGTCTTCAACGCCGTATCAGCTAGACCCTTACGAGCACCGTGAGTTGAGATGAAGTATTGCAATACGTTCAAACCTTCACGGAAGTTCGCAGTAATTGGGGTTTCAATGATGGAGCCATCTGGCTTAGCCATCAAACCACGCATGCCAGCCAACTGACGAATCTGCGCTGCAGATCCACGCGCACCAGAATCCGCCATCATGTAGATGGAGTTAAAGGATTCTTGACGCACAGTCTTGCCGTTACGGTCGAGTACGTCAACGTGTGACAACTCATCCATCATCGCCTTACCAACTTGGTCGCCTGCTGCACCCCAAATATCAACCACGTTGTTATAACGTTCTTGATTGGTTACGAGACCTGACATGAACTGCTTGTCATACTCTTTAACCTTGGCAGAAGCCTCAGTGATGATGCGCTCTTTAGAAGTTGGGATCAACATATCGTCAATCGCAACAGAGATACCGGCATTGGTCGCCAAACGGAAACCAGACTGCAAGAGACGGTCAGCAAAAATCACTGTTTCACGCAAACCGCACTTACGGAATGAAGTATTGATCAAGCGTGAGATTTCTTTTTT
>CAJEZV010000088.1:3588-4200 GCA_903995005.1 uncultured beta proteobacterium | reverse complement strand
AACGCGCTAGAAAGAGTTTGGCGCGCTATTTGCCAATGCTAGAAAACAAAAGTATCTCTTTCTTCCCAGACTCTCAATTAGAGATTCCATTGGCACGTTTTCTGTCTCAAGAATGTGGCATGAAGGTGTTAGAAATTGGAACACCTTATCTGCATAAGGCGCATCTTGAAGCAGAGCTGGAATTATTGCCTGAGCATTCCAGAATCGTGGAAGGCCAAGATGTCGAGAAGCAATTAGATAGATGTCGTAGTGATAAGCCAGATATTGTGGTTTGTGGTCTAGGGCTGGCCAATCCGCTGGAAGCAGAGGGCATTACAACCAAGTGGTCGATTGAGTTGGTGTTTAGTCCCGTGCACGGCTATGAGCAGGCTGCAGACTTAGCAGAGCTATTTGCACGTCCTTTGAACCGCAGTATGAGATTGGCTGCTTAAGGAATCCTATGCAATTAACTCTGTGGACATATGAAGGCCCTCCTCACATTGGAGCAATGCGCATTGCAACTTCAATGACAGATATGCATTATGTTCTGCACTCCCCCCAAGGAGATACCTACGCAGATCTTTTATTTACCATGATTGGACGTTCACGCAAGCGTCCTCCAGTTACCTACAC
>CAJEZV010000088.1:0-3578 GCA_903995005.1 uncultured beta proteobacterium | reverse complement strand
GACGCTCCCCAGTTTTCCTTTTTCTGATACGAAGGCAATGATTGTTGGTGCCTCCTGTACTGCTGAATTGATTCAAGATGATCCAGGTGGTTTGGCAAGAGCATTGAGTTTGCCTATTCCAGTTATTCCTTTGGAATTGCCTTCGTATCAGAAAAAGGAAAACTGGGGAGCGTCAGAAACTTTCTATCACATTGTTCGTGGCTTAGTGAGTGTCGATAAATCTATTTCAGCACAACAGTATCAAGAGAAGCGTACTGCTAGTAAGCAAGAAGGTCAAAAACCCAGCTGCAATATCTTGGGACCAACAGCCTTAGGCTTTAGGAATCGTGATGATGTACAGGAGATTCGAGGCCTACTCGAATCTATGGGCATAGAGGTGAGGGTAGTAGCGCCATTAAATGCATCCGTATCTGATCTCGCTAAGATCACAGAAGCCGACTTCAACGTATCGCTTTATCCTGAAATTAGCCAACTGACTTGTACTTGGCTCACTAAAACTTTCGGTCAACCATTCACAAAGACTATTCCGATTGGCACCAAGGCAACTAAAGCATTTATTCAAGAGGTGGCACAGCTTGCTAATCTCAATCCTGAAGCTACGCTAGCAGCTCAAGAAGAAAGAGCGCACTGGTATGCCAAGTCGGTTGATTCAACCTATTTAACTGACAAGCGAGTATTCATCTTTGGCGATGCCAGTCATGCAATTGCTGCAGCAAAGGTTGCCGCAGAAGAAATTGGTTTCAAAGTAGTTGGTCTGGGTACCTATAGCCGTGAATTTGCACGTGAAGTCCGTGAAGCTGCAAAAGCTTACGATGTAGAGGCGCTGATTACTGATGACTATTTAGAAGTTGAGCAAAAGGTTGCTGAGTTAAGTCCAGATTTAGTTTTGGGAACTCAAATGGAGCGCCATATCGCCAAGAGATTAGGTGTTCCTTGCGCAGTGATTTCAGCTCCAGTACACGTGCAAGATTTCCCTGCACGCTACTCTCCTCAAATGGGTTTTGAGGGCGCCAATGTTTTATTTGATACCTGGATTCATCCTCTGATGATGGGTCTAGAAGAGCATCTCATCATGATGTTCCGCGATGACTTTGAATTTACTGCTAAAGCAGCGCCATCTCACTTAGGTCATGGAAGCCCTAGTGCAAAAGAGCATGCTCCGGCTGTAGCGAATACTAACGATGCAGTTCCTGCTCAGTCAGCCCAAGTCAATGCTGAAGTCTTTAATGGCGGTAATCCAGCCAATCTTTGGGATGCAGCTGCTGAAAAAGAATTGGGAAAGATTCCATTCTTTGTGAGAGGTAAGGCGCGACGTAATACTGAAAAATTTGCGGTAGAGCATGGCATTAGTCAAATTACGATCGAAACTCTCTATGACGCAAAGGCTCACTATGGCAGATAAGCGTACTTCAATGAGAGTCACTATCGTGACTATGGATACGCACTTGGCTAGCGCGACCGAGCGGGCTCGCTACGCACTCAAAAAGAAAATGCCTGGTCTGGAATTAACAATTCATGCGGCATCAAGCTGGACAGTAGACAGCAAAGCTTTGGCAAGCTGTATTGAGGATATTGAATCAGCTGATATCTTGATTGTGACCATGCTGTTTATGGAAGACCACTTTAAACCAGTGATCGAAGCTCTTAAAGCAAGGCGTGACCATTGTGATGCAATGGTTTGTGCAATGTCAGCAGGCGAGGTGGTGAGCCTAACCCGCATGGGTGGCTTTGATATGGGTAAACCTGCTAGTGGCCTACTTGGTTTGCTCAAGCGCCTCAGGGGTAATAAAGAAAAATCTCAGACCGGCGGCGCAGCACAAATGAGAATGTTGCGTCGATTACCAAAAATTCTACGTTTTATTCCTGGTGGTGCTCAAGATGTCAGAGCCTATTTCTTAACCTTGCAATATTGGCTGGGTGGCTCCGAAGAGAATCTTTACCACATGGTTAAGAATTTAGTGAATCGTTATGCCACTGGTGAGCGTGAGGTATTTAAAACTAAAGAGAAGTTGGTTGAGCCAGTAATCTATCCAGACAATGGCATTTATCATCCGCGCCTACAGGGTCGCATGAGTGAATCGCTGGCTGATCTACCAAAGCTTGTAAGTGATCAGAAATCCAAAGGCAGGGTGGGCCTTTTATTGCTGAGATCCTATATCTTGGCTGGCAATACTCTTCACTATGATTCAGCCATTGCTGCTTTAGAAGCGCAAGGCCTACAAGTATTACCAATTTTTGCAGTCGGCCTAGATGCAAGACCAGCAATTGAGCAGTTCTTTTTCCAAAACGGAAAAAATACAGTAGATGCTGTGGTCTCCTTGACCGGCTTTTCTCTAGTAGGCGGCCCTGCTTACAACGATGCGAAGGCGGCAGAAGAGGTATTGGCATCCCTTGATGTTCCATATCTTGCTGCGCAACCTCTCGAGTTCCAAACTTTAAATGATTGGGGTGGTTCAGATCGCGGCTTATTGCCAGTTGAGAACACTCTCATGATCGCGATTCCGGAGCTCGATGGCGCGATTGTCCCAATGGTATTTGGTGGTCGTGCTGGTGAGGCAGACGTACAGTGCACGGGATGTCATAAAGCATGCGTATTTGAAGCTAGTATTAATCGCCACGATATGCATACCTGTGTAGAGCGTACTGCGATGTTGGCGGCGCGTGTTAGCAAACTCATTGCATTACGCAAATCTGAGCGCGCTAATCGCAAGGTAGCTTTGGTAATGTTCAATTTCCCACCAAATGCGGGAAGAGTTGGAACAGCTGCACATTTGAGCGTCTTTGAGTCTGTCTTTAATACTCTGAAGAGCTTGAAAGCAGAGGGCTATACAGTTGATATTCCCAACTCTTTAGACGAATTCAGAGATCAGATCCTCATCGGGAATGCCAAGCAATTTGGTACAGATGCCAATGTGCATAGCCAAATTAGCACTGATGATCATATTAGACGAGAGCCTTGGTTAAAAGAGATTGAGGCTCAATGGGGTCCAGCTCCAGGAAAACTCCTGACCAATGGATCATCCATTTTTGTCTTGGGTAAACAATTCGGTAATGTTTTTGTGGCGCTTCAGCCTGGCTTCGGCTATGAGGGCGATCCAATGAGATTGCTTTATGAAAAGGGGTTTGCGCCTACTCATGCATTCTCAGCCTTTTATCGCTATCTAAGAGAAGATTTTGCTGCTTCAGCAGTCTTACATTTTGGTACGCATGGCGCGCTTGAGTTTATGCCAGGCAAGCAGTCTGGTATGTCCGGTTCTTGCTGGCCAGATCGCCTCATTAATGATTTACCGAATTTATATATTTATGCCTCAAACAATCCCTCTGAAGGGGCGATTGCAAAGAGACGTGCTGGTGCAACACTCATCAGTTACTTAACTCCACCAGTTTCTCAGGCAGGTCTATATCAAGGCTTGTTAGAGCTCAAAGAGGCTGTCGAACATTGGCGTAAAGCAGTGCCTAAGGATGATGGCCAAGCCAATACTCAAGTTTGGGATGCTAATGCACAGGAACTGTTGGATTCTCTCCAAGCACAAGCGGTCGAATTGGAGTTTGTATCTGCAGAGCCGGTATGGAAGACT
>CAJEZV010000087.1 GCA_903995005.1 uncultured beta proteobacterium | reverse complement strand
TCCGCCCCGGGCCACCAAGAATCTCAATAGCCCACTTGTTGGGCTATTTTCTTTTATGGCTTGGCAGGGTTGGGCGCCATTAGTTTCGGATATCCCCATCATGACCTGTCCTTTAAAAGGACAAACCAATTAGACATCCCTGCGCCAGTCGATGTCGTTTAAAACGACAAAACTGTAAAATAGGCTCTTAACATTCGAGTCTAAATGCCCACTTAATAAAGCCAATGAAGACCATAGAAATCAAAAGTGCATGGAATGGCAATAGTAATTGTGAGGCATGCTCTATTAGGAGTTCTGCATTATTTGCTGAACTCAATGAAGAAGACTTTTCAAAGATTCATAGTCCGATAGATGATTTGAGCTTTGAAGCTTACTCCAGCATTTATGCACAAGGAGATACTGCACAAGATCTTTATACCCTTCGAGAGGGTTATATCAAATTACTGCATGTCAACCCAGATGGCTCTAGCAGAATTATTAGGGTGGTAATGCCAGGAAATCTATTTGGCATGGAGGCTTTATTGGGTGAGCGTTATGAGCATTCTGCAGTTGCCCTTACAAATGTTCATTTATGCAAAATCCCTAAATCAATTATTTCTTCTTTAGGCGAGGAGTCTCCAAGACTTCATCGTCAAATTGTTAAGAAATGGGGCGAAGCATTATCCCAATCAGAATCATGGTTCTCGGAGATTAATACCGGAAGAATCGAGGTGCGTCTTGCCCGCTTCCTTTTAAAGTTAGCTAAACAATCGGGATCCTTTGCCATTGCGCCGCTGTTTAAGCGCGAAGACATGGGTTTGATGATGGATGTCAAATTTGAGACGATTAGCAGGGCTTTGGCATCCATGGCTGATCAAGGCTTAATTAGCAAAATTACCCGTCTTTCCGTACAAATTCCCAATATCGACACATTGCGTAACTTCTCTGAAAAGGGAATTTAGTCTTTCTATTGCATTTAATGATCTAGATCAAAAGCCTCCCCCCAGATAGGCATAGACTCAATCAGTATCAACAAATCTTATCTATGTGGGGGTTATATGAAATGTAATGTTGGCCGTATCGATCGCGTACTACGCATCTCTGTTGGACTGGTCTTAGTTGGTTTAGCCGCAAGCAATGTAGTTGGTGCATGGGGCTGGATTGGCATTGTTCCGCTGACCACTGGCTTATTTAAGTTCTGCCCACTGTATCCAATCTTGGGAATCAATTCTTGCGGCGCTGGCTGTAGCAATGGCAGTTGTTCTAAGTAATCTTTTGCCAACAGCTTAAAAGCAAATCAATGATAAGGATCCAAGATGATCAATCCAGAACAAACCAGAGCATCTAGCTCTAAAGGTTGGAGTCCCTATTTGGCAGGTGCCTTAGTTGGAGTGCTGGCTATCGTTTCTGTCTATCTGACTACCGTTTATATGGGCAAGTCCACCTACTTAGGAGCATCAACTACTTTTGTTCGCGCGGCAGGTCTAGCAGTTCAAGTGGTAGACCCTAGCTACGTTGCACAAAATGTTTATTACGCAAAAGAAAAGGTTGTCATTGATTGGCAATTTCTCATGGTGATTGGCATCTTCTTTGGCGCATTACTCTCATCAAAAATGGATGGCAGTTTTAAGTTAGAAAGCCTGCCACCATTATGGGAAAAACGTTTTGGCTCTTCAGTTCCAAAGCGTGCTGTATTTGCTTTTGTTGGCGGCATCGTGGCAATGATTGGCGCTCGCTTAGCCGATGGCTGTCCTAGTGGACATGGACTGAGCGGCATGATGCAGTTATCAGTAAGTTCTTTTGTCGCATTAGCCATGTTCTTTGGTTTTGGCGTCATCGTCGCAAACTTCATGTACAGAAAGGCAAGCTAATCATGTCTATAGATCAACTATTAGGATTAGCAACTGGCGTTATCTTTGGTTTCTTATTACAAAAAGGGCGTGTTCTACGCTATGACAAGCAAGTTGCCGCATTGCTATTAAAAGACATGACAATATTTAAGTTCATGCTCTCAGCCATTGTTGTGGGTATGTTTGGTGTTTTAGCTTTGCATGAGATGGGGCTTATTACATTGAGCCTTAAAGCAATGAATGTCGGTGGCATTTTGGTGGGCGGCGCATTGTTTGGTGTGGGTTGGGCAGTCTTGGGCTATTGTCCTGGCACCTCAGTAGGCGCAGTTGGTGAAGGTCGCTGGACTGCAATCTTTGGAGTTATTGGCATGGTAGTTGGCGCAGGAATTTATGCCCAAATGTATCCATTCTTTAAATCAACGGTGCTTGCTTGGGCCGACTTAGGAAAGATTGGATTACCCGAGACTCTTGGCGTTAATCAATGGGTTGTTGCCGTAGTATTCGCGTTGATTACTCTTGGTATGTTTCGCTGGTTTGAGAAAAAAGGACTTTGAAGGTATGCGAGAGCTTTGTAGTTGGCTCTCGCTACGCCTTAACTCGCGATGTCGTTTTAAACGACAAATTCGGCATTATCTAAAACTCATATGAAGGCATTAAAAGAAGCTCTAGAGAAATTAAGACAGACTGGGTCTATTGGGCTTGAAGACTTTAGAAATCTGAAGATGAAGGATATTGAACAGCTCACCGAAGAAATTAAGCAGTGGTGTCTTTATGGAAATGGCAATCCTGAGAAGTTGGGTAAGAAATATAAAGAGCTTTAACTTCAAGTGTCGATTTAAGCGACGCAGACTCGAGCGTCCGTTAAAAGGACATCTTATATATGCGTATATATGCGTATATGGCTATTAGCACTTTCATTTCAATCATCATGTTGAGAAAAAGACTATTAAGTCAGGCTCAGCAAGCCATGAAAGTAAAGAGCATAATAATTTAGGTAATCTATCAATAAGAGGTAATTA
This sequence comes from uncultured beta proteobacterium, assembly GCA_903995005.1. GTDB lineage: Bacteria > Pseudomonadota > Gammaproteobacteria > Burkholderiales > Burkholderiaceae > Polynucleobacter. The sequence continues at coordinate 1,482 of CAJEZV010000087.1, read as the reverse complement.
AATGCTTGATACGCTTATTTTGAGCAGAATTCAATTTGCTTCGAATATGACCTTTCATATTCTTTTCCCAACGATATCCATTGCATTGGGGTGGGTACTCTTCTATTTCAAAGTTAAATTTAATAAAACAGGCGATTCGATATGGAGTGATGCTTATCAATTCTGGGTCAAGATATTTGCCTTAACTTTTGCTCTGGGTGTTGTTAGTGGCATTACGATGAGCTTTCAGTTTGGAACCAATTGGCCTGGATATATGGAGACTGTAGGCAATATCGCAGGGCCATTACTGGGTTATGAGGTTTTATCCGCATTCTTTCTTGAGGCAACTTTTTTAGGAATCATGTTGTTTGGCTCTAAGCGAGTCTCTCAAAGGGCTCATACTGTCGCCACATTTCTAGTTGCTTTCGGTACTTCGCTTTCAGCATTTTGGATCATTGCATTAGATTCATGGATGCAAACTCCACAAGGGTTTGTGATGATCAATGGACAAGCACATGCGACCAGTTGGATTGAGATTGTCTTTAATCCTTCGATGCCCTATCGCTTGTTCCATATGATGACAGCCTCATTTTTGACGGTAACATTTTTAATTGCAGGCATTTCTGCTTATCGATATTTAAAGGGCATTAATCTTTCTGGCAACCGAGCCCTGATTAAGTTAGCAATGTCTGTAGCGGTTGTATTGACACCATTTCAAATTGTGCTTGGTGATTTGCATGGCCTAAATACGTTAGAGTATCAGCCTGTAAAAGTGGCGGCAATGGAGGGAATTTGGGAAACAACAAAAGGTGCCCCTGCGGTTTTGTTTGCCATACCCGATGAAAGCCTTAAAGCTAATCAATATGAAATAGCCATTCCAAAGCTGGCATCTTTATATTTGACCCACTCATTAGATGGAGAGGTGAAAGGTTTAGATGCCTTCCCTGGTGCTACTCCACCAGTTAAGCCCGTGTTTTTTGCTTTTCGCATTATGGTCGGCATTGGTATGTTGATGCTCTTTACTGCAGGCATTGGCTTTTATCTGACCAGAAAAAGTAAAGAATTACCAAGGTGGTTCTTAAAAGCTCTAAACGTTATGACATTTTCTGGTTGGCTAGGAGTGCTTGCTGGTTGGTACGTGACTGAAATTGGTAGACAGCCCTATCTTGTTAGTGGAGTCCTAAAAACGGCTGATGCAGTTACTAAAGTGCCTACTAATATGATTTTGGGAACCTTGGTGATGTACGTAGTACTTTATTTGGGACTCATTGTTTCTTACATTTGGGTGGTTTTTTATTTGGCAAGACAAACTAATCCTGTGCATATTATTGATGGGCAAAAATCAGGCTTGACCAACAGCATTGCCGGAGCATAAACATGATTCCTAATTTATCTGAACCATCGGGTTGGTTGCCACTTTTCTTTTTGGTTGCAATGGGCATTGCTATGGTCGCTTATGTTGTTCTGGACGGATATGACCTAGGCGTTGGCATCTTATTAAAT
>CAJEZV010000086.1 GCA_903995005.1 uncultured beta proteobacterium | reverse complement strand
CCAAGACACCATTACCTTCGTGAATAAACTCAGGAATGGCACCCACACGAGTCGCTAGCACCGGGACGCCAACGCTCATTGCTTCCATCAGCGTAAGACCAAAACCCTCGAAACTGCGTGTTGCAACAACCAGCAAATCCAGCTGTGCAATTAGGTCTGCTGACCTTCCCTCTACATAACCAAGAAAATTGAGATGACTTTCTACGCCCAGATTACGAGCAATTCGTTTCAACCGGGGAATTTCATTCTCAGATACTGGCGAACCCATGATGACTAGCTCAATTTTCCTGCGCTCCTCAGGAGCCAGCCTGGCCAATGCGAAGATTAAATCTTCATGCCCTTTATAGACTTCGATGCGACCAACGATACCAATTAGATAAATATTCTCCGTAACCCCAATTCGACTGCGAATATCTACAACTTCTTGGAGCGCCAGATCATTTTCAGCTGAAATTCCATTGTGGATCACACGTATTCGCAATCGCGCTTCGTCGATCAAGCGCCTTCTAAGCAGTTCACTACGTGTAGCATGGGAAACACATATCACCGCACTTGCATGCTGCATAAGACGAAAATCAATGGCGCGTTCGAATGCTCCCATAAAAGCCGCAGGCGGCTTAGCGGAATGATGAATCAAAAGCAATCTAGCGCGAATACCAGCATGAGCTCCGGCCTCGATAGCGCTAATAGTCCCCCAAGCAGCAGGGTAGCCACCGTTATCAGCCAGAAGGATATCGAAATCGCCCAAGCGTCGGAAGGTATTTTGAAGGCGTGAGACGGTTAAAAAATAGGTCAAGGGTTGAATGAAATGCAGAAGCTTGGCAAGAATAGGCCACCTGCCGCTGCGCATGCGACGACCTATTTCGTTGTGAGAATACGAGCGAAAAGATTTGCACTTTATGTAGGGCAGCATTTCGAACTGATCTTGCAGTCTTTTGAATCCAAGGTTGCCCTCGTTTACCAATAGGATAATCTCATCATTAGGGGCAGGCCAGGTTCGAAGTAGCTCCAGAAGGTGCGTATCGACCCCACCCCACGACTCCTGCTCCCAGTAAATTAGTATGCGCATAAGAAATTTAGACCTTGATTCCAATGGGCGCCTTAATTAGCTCCAGCTCCAAATCAAGAATCACATTGCAGAGTGTGTTGCCGACTAAACCACAGATACGCTTTAGAAAGGGATGACAAATACGTATCTCGCTTACAAACGGTATATGAAAATAGGGGCTCAGTGGCGCTAAAACAAAGGTTTCGCGAGCAACATGAAACCGCGCAGTCGTATAATAGTGACGTTCCTTGCAATACGGTGAGTCTGGATCAAAAAAGCGAAATGTTAACTCGTGAAACCCCCGCTTATGGGTAGGGTCAGCATGTCGTGCCCAACCGTTCCAGTAAGGTACCTTCACAAAAAACCTTTCCGCCTGGCTTTAAGATTCGATGCAACTCTTCCATAGCGGGCATAAAGTCTGTCAGATGCTCCAGAACATCTTTTAATACCACTTCGTCTACAGACACCGAAGCCCATGGCCAAGGGAGCATATTCAAATCCCATACGATGTCAATCCCCGGAAGCATCGCAATATCATGGTTTACATACCCCTCTCGCAAGTCAGTACCAGCTCCAATATTAAGCTTCATGTACCACTTCCAATAGTCGCTCACCGCATTTAAGTTTTTCTAATTTATCCCACATGCGCATAGCCGAATTCCCATCAATACGATACAAAAAATCTTCTACTAAACGATTAGATCCAGTCTGAATTTTCCCATTTGGCAACTGACCTTCAAAATTTAAATGAAACCAATTCCAGAAATCTTCATGAGCAGTAAAACATGGAATTTCAGGCTCTTCATCAAAATGCGGCAAGGCTGAGCTTGAAACAAGCCTGGCAGACGGCACCCCAAAAATATGGGCCTCAAGTGCGACGGAAGACTTCCCGCAAATCACAAGATCAGCACAAGTTAGAAGTTTGCATGTTTCAATACCGATAGCAATCTTAATCTGACATCGCATCCCAGATCGCGCCAAAACATCTCTAAAGTAGGACTCAGAAAGATATGGATGGGGGGAAATAACAATAGTCCAATCATCACCAATATCTCTTTTCCCGAATACCCCAACAATATCCGAAATGTCATTGATCGACGAAGCAATTAAGATTATCTTCTTGTCATGGCAACCAATCTCACGACGCGCCTCAGCGGCATATTTTTCAGCATTAGTGACTATTTCAGCATACCTGTCATACTTCAAGCAGCCGATCAGATGAATTCGATCAGAAGGGTAGTACTCGCTAAGAGCCCTAAAAAAATGCAGGCCTTGTATAAGATAGTAATCAGGCATTGGAGAGTATTGCACGCCATCCCAATTACCATTCTGCTCAAATTCAGCGGAGCGGTGATAGAGAAATAATCCATTCCTCGAAAACTTTGCATGCTGAATGGAGATAAATATATTGCGCGGATTAGCCTGTTTGCCAAAATAATAAGCGGGCCGCATGTATGCCCCAGTTTCTGCGTAGGTGACAATAGTTTGAGGGGTGGGCATTAAACTCAGCCATCGCTGAAATGCTAACCCATACATTAGACTCCACTGAATTGCCCCGTCAAAGCTATTCTCAAGCTCATGTAACAGAATATCATTGCATGGAATTCCTTCAATCTCAACCCCTTTTTGAAAGTCAATCTCCTTTGAGTCACAATGAAAACGACCCCAGGCTCTATAGGAAGCGAAGTGGGCCGACAACAAATCTATCAAAGTTACATACGAATTTAAGATCACCGCCTGCCGCTGGAGCTGGCTGAGCGTTCTGAGAATTTTTCGCCGATAGGCTATGGGGTGTGTGAAATCATATTTTCCTGGAAGGAGCATAACGATATAGGCCGACTCTAGCCCATTTTGATTTTCCATTAAGGGTGATGCATCGAATAATCGATCATATGCGATACCATCCCTAAGAATAAGGTTGGGTGAAAGAGAACTAAACCAGATAAGCTCCTCTTTGCCGAAAAGTTTTCGCGGAGGGAACAGCATTCTCACCAAGATCCATTTCAACAGCGCAATAAATAAAGCTTTTAAAAATTTCAAAATAGATTGATGCGAAACGTGCACGTCTCCTATGGGCCGCAACTCACGAAGACGCTCATGCAACCTTACGAACCATACATTATTAACTTCGGCATCCTTATGGACTAAGTTGCTGCACCACCAAAGTGAAAGCCCCCGCCATTCTAATAATTCTTTGATGCCGGACTCTGCACCCCATTTCGCCACCCAACTAACATAAGACTCCCGAGTTCTCTCCCAAGACGCAAAATTCGCGTTTTCTTGTCGAAAATCCATAAATTAGTTATTAGCTCTTCAGTGTGGAGCAAGTCGCCTGAGATTCAGGGCGAATAAAAATATGATTGAAAACAGCTCTCAATTCCGTTCTATCAAACATTGGCGCATGCTTCTTTGCATGCAATACCATTCCGGCATTGCTGAACATGCCCAGTATCTCTTGGTAGTGCTCCCATTTCGTATTCAATTCAATCAGAATAGATTTTAGCCTAGGATCGGACATAGTTTTTTTTGCGCCCAGAACGATCTTTTTTTCAATTCCATCAACATCAATTTTGATATGCGCCGGGAATGGTGGAGAGAATTTTTCAATAAATTCATCAATAGTAAAACCCATGGCCGCCTGGCGAAAGGCAGCCAAAAAAACTTTCGCCGCGCCAATCAGTAGCCTCCCCAAAACTATTCATAGACCCACCCAAATCTGTCGAGGACATATAGAACATATCAAGGCGCGTGAAGTCATTAAAAGCCAGACAGTATGCATGAACAGAGCTTGAAAGATTATTTAACTCTATGTTTCTGCAAAGCATGTAATAGTTGCCTGACCCGGGTTCGAAGGACTGCACCGGTAAACCTCTTTTGGCGGCATAGAGCGAATAAATTCCAACATTCGCCCCCACATCCCAAAGAACCTCTCCCGCTGGTATTGAGTCAATCCAGGCAATCGTCTCAGGTTCTTTTGTAAAAAACGTTCTTGCACGATATTCAGGCAGCACCCCCAGGCAAAGAAACCGCAAAGAACCATATTTAGTAGCAATATCCACCAAGGGTGTAAGTTTTTGTGCAATCTGTGAGCTCACCTTCACCCTATTGTGTTTCCCTACAAAAACGCTGACGCCGCCTATGAGCGTCGATATCACCACATCCAACAATTTTTGTTTTATTCCCATTTTTAGCGCTTTATTTACAGGATTAGTCTGCTAGACTCTAATCACTTAAATTTAATAGGCTGTGCCGCACCCATGCTATGACGCCTTAGAATGGCATCAAAATCAGTCATTAACTCACCTTGATCACCGTTCTGCTGGTTTTTGGACGAATCCCGCTCAAACTCAACCTTTTCCAAATCGTCCTCCTGAACATAGTCCCCATAGTGCATATAACGCGCCCTACATTCTTCTCGTAGCTCAGCAAAAATTAG
>CAJEZV010000085.1 GCA_903995005.1 uncultured beta proteobacterium | reverse complement strand
TCATCAAAAGTAATGAGCTTGAGATCACGCATCACCTTAGTCCAGAAGCGCGCATAGAGTAAGTGCAAGATGGCATGCTCAATACCGCCAATGTATTGATCCATCGGCATCCAATACTCATTACGCTCATCTACCATGGTTTTTGCATTAGGGCCGGTATAACGCATGAAATACCAAGAAGAATCTACAAAGGTATCCATCGTGTCAGTCTCGCGACGTGCGGGCTTACCGCACTTCGGACACTTCACATTGAGAAAATCTGCACGCTTATTTAATGGATTGCCACTACCGTCTGGAACACAGTCTTCTGGCAATACCACTGGCAAATCAGATTCTGGAACAGGTACGGCACCGCAGCCTGGATTTGCATCATCGCCACAATGAATAATCGGAATTGGAGTACCCCAATAGCGCTGACGAGAAATTCCCCAATCACGCAAACGATAGGTGGTCTTAATTTCACCAATGCCCATACTTTCTAAATCTTTTGCAACTGCACTTACGGCCTCTTCATGTGAAAGACCATCGTATTTGTCGCTATTGAAACAAATCACGCCTTCTTTTTGGGCATACCAATCTTCCCAGTGACTTGTATTAAAGATTGGTGACTCACTCTTGAGTGCAATGACTTGCTTAATTGGTAAATCGTACTTGAGTGCAAAAGTAAAATCGCGCTCGTCATGGGCAGGCACACCCATCACTGCACCATCGCCGTAAGACATCAACACATAATTACCAACCCAAACTGGCACCGGCTCATTCGTTAAGGGATGTATCACATAGAGACCTGTAAACATCCCCTCTTTTTCTTGAGTGGCTAGGTCAGCCTCAATCACGCTACCAGTTTTGCATTTCTCAATGAAAGCAGCGAGCGCTGGATTATTAGCGGCTGCTTTTGTTGCCAATGGATGCTCTGCAGCAACCGCGCAGAAAGTAACACCCATAATGGTGTCGGCACGAGTCGTGAATACATACAGTAGGCCATCCTGAATAAAGCTGCCATGGTCATCAGCAATCTCATGCTTAAACGCAAAGCGGACGCCACGACTTTTACCAATCCAATTTTGCTGCATGGTTTTGACACGCTCAGGCCAACCCAAACCATCTAAACCAGAAAGCAATTGCTCTGCGTAGGCAGTGATGTTGAAGTAATAGCCAGGAATTTCGCGTTTTTCAACTAATGCACCAGAGCGCCAGCCGCGACCATCGATCACCTGTTCATTTGCTAAAACAGTTTGATCAATCGGGTCCCAATTCACTACTTGTGTCTTACGGTAAGCGATTCCCTTTTCCAACATCTTCAGAAAAAGCCATTGGTTCCAACGATAGTAGTCAGGACTACAAGTGGCAACTTCACGCGACCAATCGATGGCCAGACCCATTGCAGCCATTTGCTTTTTCATATAAGCAATGTTGTCGTAGGTCCACTTTGCTGGCGGTACTTTATTCTGAATCGCCGCATTTTCAGCAGGCATGCCAAAGGCATCCCAACCCATGGGCATTAAAACGTTATAGCCCTGCATACGAAGCTGACGAGCCATCACATCATTGATGGTGTAGTTGCGCACATGCCCCATATGCAACTTACCAGATGGATAAGGCAACATAGAACAAGCGTAATACTTTGGCTTTTTCTTACCAGCCGCATCTACAGCATTCTCAGAAACTTGATAGACTTGCGCACTTTCCCAATCAGCCTGTGCTGCCGCTTCAATAGCGCGGTAGTCGTAATCCTTACTCATTCAAGACAACTCTTTTCTTCTATTTTTAGTCATTAGTTAATGCTGGATGCTATTTACGCAAACCCAGAACGTCTTGCATGTCATACAAACCAGAATTTTGGGTTTGCAAGAAGCGTGCCGCACGCAAGGAACCTTGTGCATAGGATTGGCGGCTAGAAGACTTGTGGCTAATTTCAATACGCTCGCCATCGCCTGCAAACAAGACTGTGTGATCACCAACAATATCACCACCACGAATCGTTGCAAATCCAATTGAACCTTCTTTACGCTCACCGGTATGACCTTCACGAGCATAGACAGCGACATCGTTTAATTTTTCACCCAAGGCCTCAGCAATAACCTCACCCATCTTCAATGCAGTTCCTGAAGGAGCATCTACTTTATGACGATGGTGGGCTTCAATAATTTCAATGTCATAGCCTTGATTAAGCATCTTCGCAGCAATCTCCAGCAACTTGAATGTGGCATTAACGCCAACACTCATATTGGGAGCAAACACAATTGCCAATTTGGCAGATGCCTTTTTGAGGCTAGTAATTTGTTCGACGCTCAAACCCGTTGTACCAATAATCATTTTGGTACCCGTTTTTTCTGCAACAGCTAAATGGGCCATCGTGCCTTCAGGCCTAGTGAAGTCAATTAAAAATTGAGCACCTTCTAAAACCTGGGCAACGTCAGCCGAAATCATGACGCCTGTTTTTTTCCCCAAGAATGCGCCAGCATCCTCACCCAACTGAGGGCAAGAAGTGTGCTCAAGTGCGCCAACCAATTGGGCATCAGGAGTATTTAGCACGGCCTCAATCAACATCTTGCCCATACGACCAGTTGCTCCAGCAATTGCGATCTTCATCATTTATTTCTTCACTTCAAATTAAAGGTAAGTACGGTTTGACTTGGGTACCAATGCAACAATAATTCTTACTTCTTTGCCTCAGTGGCAGGCGGAACATTCATAGTGCCAGGCCCTAAAGTTTCAGGTTGCGATACAGCTTGGCCATCTGATGACTTTGAAGAACCGAATAAATCCCAAAATGCACCTTGATTTGCAGTAGGGGCTGCTGGCAGAACCGCGCCCTTAGGCAAATTATCTGTTGGGCTTGCCACCAATAACTCTGGTTGCTGTAATGGAGGAGTAATGGGCCCCTTACCTGTTCCAGTAATAATCTGCCAAAAGGAGCGCTTAGTTTTGGCGTAGCCATCAATCTCTGCAACCAGCTCAACATCAGTTGGCAAAGCATCGCCCTCGAACTTCACCACCTTATCACCATCAAAAAATACTGTTACGCGTCGCTCTTTACCTATAGCTTGATTTTGACGCTTAAATTCAAAAATATAATCCCAACGATTCGCATGGAAATAACTAGCTAGCAAAGGGGTTCCTAAAATTTGGCGCACCTGCTCACGACTCATACCTAATTGCAATTTCGCATACTGCTCGCTAGAGATAAAGTTACCCTGAACAATATCTGGAACATAAGGTCTAAAAACTTTGTTTACCCATGTGCGCTGGGTATCATCTACAGCTGAAGTGCAACCAGCAATCCCGAACAAAGTAGTCATAGCAATGGCAGCGAACCCGAGGCGTGCAAAGCGATAAATCCTCTTTAAAAAGGGGTTTAAAAAACGACTAAAAAGTTTGAGGCAATTTTGCATGGCTGGCCGTATCATTAAGACATTGATTTTAGCTCCCAAAGCCATGAATACGAACCAAAACCCTACTCCTGCAGATTTGCGCGACATTGGCCTAAAGGCCACCGGCCCACGCATGAAAATTCTGGATTTTTTTCATCAAAATGGCGGCACTCACTTTAGCGCTGAAGACGTCTTTATGGCTCTGGCAAAAGAGGATCAAGAAATTGGTCTCGCTACGGTTTATCGAGTTCTCACCCAATTTGAGCAGGCTGGACTCCTTCTTCGCAGCCATTTTGAGTCTAGTAAGGGTGATGGCAGAGCTATCTATGAGCTTAATGAGGGCCAACACCACGACCACCTAGTTTGCCTTGATTGTGGCCATGTGGAGGAGTTTATGGATGAGGCCATCGAAAAAAGGCAGCGAGATATCGCCAAAAACCTGGGATTTAAGCTCCAGGAGCACTCTTTAGCAATGTACGGCCATTGCCAGAAGAAAAATTGCCGGAATAAGCAAAAATAGATGTTTTTTAAGACTTTTCAGTAGCCCGGCAATGAAAAAAGACCTCAATTTGAGGCCTTTTCTACTTTTTAGCTACTTTTACTGAATTTTAAGTACTTTTAATCACTTTACAGCCATTAATGCTTCAGCTGCATTGAGCATCTGCACTGAATAACCCCATTCGTTGTCATACCAAGCCAATACTTTCACCAACTTTCCGTCCGCAGAAACGCGAGTCTGAGATGCGTCATAAATACTTGGGCGCGGGTCATGGTTAAAGTCGATTGAAACCAGGGGCAAGGTATTGAAGCCCAAAATACCCTTGAGCTCTCCCTCACTAGCAGTCTTCAGAATGGAATTCACCTCGTCCACGCTAGTGGCGCGACTTGCTGCAAAAGTTAAATCGACTACAGAAACGTTGATCACTGGCACGCGCATTGCAAAACCATCAAAACGTCCCGCTAATGCTGGTAGCACTAAACCGACTGCTTTTGCTGCACCAGTCTTTGTTGGAATCATGCTGCTTACTGCAGAGCGCGCACGACGCATATCCTTGTGATACACATCCGTTAATACTTGATCGTTCGTAAACGCATGAATGGTTGTCATCAAACCGGACTCGATACCAATTTTTTCTAACAATGGTTTGACCAAAGGTGCGAGGCAATTGGTTGTACAACTTGCGTTAGATACCACTACATCACTTGGCTTTAATACATTTTGATTCAC
>CAJEZV010000084.1 GCA_903995005.1 uncultured beta proteobacterium | reverse complement strand
TTCCACAGGATAAAACTTTAGTTACCGAATCAGGCATATTAGGCAGAAACGATGTGCAATTGATGCGCGAAAATCAAATCAATGCATTCCTAGTGGGCGAAGCATTCATGCGTGCAGCCGATCCTGGAGTGGCCCTTAGCGAGCTGTTCTCCTAACTTTATTCAAAACGTCTAGGCTGTATTTGACTAAAGAGATTAATAGCAGGGAACCGAGTATGTCGCCAATAAACATGACAGAGAGGTGATTTACTCCGCCCGCATTATCTAATGCCATAGTAGAAAACCACCACTGATGTAAGCCAGCGCTCAAGAACGCGTATATCAAGATACAAAAGATTAATTTCTGAACATTGAGGTCACTCAAATCGGGTGCTAGTCGAACATTACTAAGAACAAAAAGCCTTGCAAGGTAAGGGGCAAATCCAGAAACCAAGCCTACACCGATACAAACCACTAAATTCTGAGGGAAATCTCCGTGGTAACTAATAAAAAATGATGCCAAAGCAATGCCTAGGGCACCTGGTAGCCCAAAAATCAGGGTCAGAAATAAACGTAGTCCAGCTGGCAAGTAAACCCAATTAACACCTAAACTAAAAACAAGCTCACTTGTTAGCCACTGATTTACATAAAACAGGAATGTGTACGTAAGCGCACTGATGAGGAGGGCAAAAAAAGGCTTCAGAAAAGCTTGTTAAAATCTTAGACATTACATTTATTATGAATGTTTCTTATATGCATTTCGTTTGAGAAAATCTTCACTAGGGGATACACTGATACTAGCCCTAGAGCTAATAACCATCAATCAGAATAAACACCAATACATTATGGCAATCACCAAGTCACCGTCCTATCTTCGCTTTCTCAATTTGATCGATGCTTTAGATCGAATCAATCCTGGTAAGAAGCTAGACTGTATTGAAGAAAACTTGCTAGATAAGATTGTTCACTGCGCTCATTTAAAAGAGTCTGTATTGGTGGGTGATTTAATTTCACTCGCGGAGCTGGGTTCACAAGCCACCTTACATGGTCGCTTGAAGAACCTGAGCGCGATGGGTTACATCAAAATGGTTTCAAATGCTGATGGACGCAAGAAAGAAGTATTGCCAACAAAGCTGGCGCTCAAGCGCTACGAAGAAATCTCCAAGTGCCTCGAGAAAGCAGTCAAGTCCGCTTAAGTTCTTTGCACCTCAATAAAAAAGCCCTTATTAAAAGGGCTTTTTTATTGCTCAAGCGATGTACCAATCCTTATACGTTGAATAAGAAGTTCAATACATCTCCATCCTTAACGACGTATTCCTTGCCTTCAGCCCGCATCTTGCCAGCTTCTTTGGCTCCAGCCTCACCCTTAAATTGAATAAAGTCATCATAAGCAATGGTTTGCGCACGAATGAAGCCGCGCTCAAAGTCTGTATGAATAACACCTGCAGCCTGTGGTGCAGTATCACCCTGATGAATAGTCCAGGCACGCACTTCCTTAACACCAGCAGTAAAGTAAGTTTGTAAACCAAGGAGTGAATACCCAGCACGAATGACGCGATCTAAGCCGGGCTCTTCCATGCCTAAGTCGGCCAAGAATTCTGTTTTATCAGCGTCATCAAGATCGGCAATCTCGGCTTCAATCGCTGCGCAAACGGCAACTACTGGAGCCTTTTCTTTTGCAGCATGCTGCTTTACTGCCTCCAGATGAGGATTGTTTGTAAAACCATCCTCTTTGACGTTTGCCACATACATTGCTGGTTTAGCAGTAATTAAACACAGGGGTTTAATTACAAGTAATTCTTCTTCACTTAAATTGAGACTACGCACTGGAAGCGCAGAATCAAGGTGTGCTTGCACTTTAGTGAGAACCGCAACCAAAGCTGCAGCCTCTTTGTCGTTGCCCGATTTAGCGGCCTTAGTGGAACGATTGAGGGTTTTTTCAACGGTTGCTAAATCAGACAAAGCCAACTCGGTATCGATCACACCAATATCGGAAATAGGGTCAATCTTGCCCGCAACGTGAATCACGTTCGGATCTTCAAAGCATCGGACGACATGGGTAATGGCATCCGTTTCTCGGATATTAGCTAAGAATTGATTGCCCAGACCCTCGCCTTTGGAGGCGCCAGCAACCAAACCAGCAATATCGACAAACTCGACGGTAGCTGGCAGGATGCGCTCAGGCTTCACAATCTCAGCCAGGGCAGCTAGACGGGGGTCAGGAACCTCGACCACACCTACATTGGGCTCAATCGTGCAGAAAGGATAGTTTTCTGCGGCGATCCCAGCCTTGGTAAGCGCGTTAAAGAGGGTAGATTTGCCGACGTTAGGCAGGCCGACGATGCCACATTTTAAAGACATAGAGATATTGTAAAGGGGCTGGATTCGATATCATCGAGTTATGTCGGAAGTTCACCAAAATCACCTGGCCAAACCCCCTGTGCAATCCACCAAAATCCGCTCTGTTGACGTTGTGATTGTCGGCGGAGGTATTGCTGGCAAGGCTTGTGCGCTTGGTCTCGCCCAACTAGGTCTACAGACAATTGAAATTGCACCGGATCTGGGGCAGGCAGTAGCTGCGCCCCAAGGATCCCAGTGGGGCCAACGAATCTACGCATTTTCCCCGAGCACACAAAAACTATTAGCCCATTTGCAAATTTGGGATGCACTAGATCACAGTCGAATGCAGCCGGTGCGGGATATGCGAATTTATGGCGACCGTGGTGAAAAAAATGATCAACTCCATCTCTCTGCGTTTGAAGCAGGCACACCTCAACTAGCCTGGATTGGCGAATCCAATCTTATTGAACATACGCTTGATCAAGCATCTCGCTTTCAAAATAAATTGGAGCGTATTAATGATGTCATTGAAAAGATTGGGGTCGATGCAGATGGGGGTACGCTACATTTAAAAAATGGTGGGGCCATTCATGCGCAACTGATTATTGCTGCCGATGGTGCAAACTCTCCCATTCGCTCTGAACTTGGCATTACCGCTAGCGAAGAGAGCTACTCACAAAGCGCGGTCGTTGTTAACTGGACTTGCACATATCCCCATCTTGAAACTGCTTTTCAATGGTTCTTACCTGGCGGCGATATTGTGGCAATGCTGCCCCTACCAGGTAAGCAAGTGTCAATGGTATGGTCAACCTCACCCGAGCATGCCGCTGATTTATTAAAACTCAATCAAGACCAATGGCAAGAGCGATTTGCAGCAATTGCAAACGGCGCAATTGAAAAACAATTGGGCAAACTCACTCTCAACTCAACCCCAGCCGCCTTTCCATTAAGAAAAATTCGAGCCAAACGATTTATTGGCCCAGAAACAGCGCCCAAGGTTGTCCTGATTGGTGATGCAGCCCATGTGATGCACCCCTTAGCTGGGCAAGGTTTGAACTTGGGTCTACGTGATGTTGCGGTCTTACTTAACATCCTGGGTAAACGTGAGTCTTTCCGCAGCCCAAGTGATGCTGTATTACTGCGACGTTACGAGCGTCAACGCCAAGGCGATACCAGTGCACTTTTATGGGTCACAGATAATCTCAAGAAATTATTTTCTGCAAGCAGTAACACTGAGCGACAACTCCGCAACTAGGGGCTTGGCTTAGTGAATAAAAGCCACTTTATTAAACAGCGCCTCATTGAACGCGCTTTAGGGGATATTGATTTTGATTAAATTGTTATCAGCACTAGCTTTTACTTGTTCCACTCTTCTTTTTTCTGGTTTGGCTCATGCGCAAGCTGAACAGCAAATCAAAATAGAGATACAAAAAAAAACTGGGGGCAAATGTCAAAGTGAGAGGCGTATCAGCAGCACCAGTCCCAGGCCTATACGAAGTATTGGTTGGCAACGAGGTTTTTTATACAGATGCCTCTGGAAAATATTTAATTCAGGGTGAGATCATTGAATTAGCAAGCGGCAAAAATATTACGGAGCAAAGGCAGGCTGATTTAAATCGCATTAAGTGGACAGACTTAAACCAAGCTAATACCATCAAAACCGTGCGTGGTAATGGCAGTCGTCAGCTAGCGGTATTTTCAGATCCCAATTGCGGGTACTGTAAGCGCTTGGAAAAATCCTTGCAGCAATTGGATAACGTCACTGTTTATACCTATCTTGTCCCTATTTTGGGGGCAGATTCAGTCCAAAAATCAAAACAAATTTCATGTGCCTCAGATCCCTACAAGGCTTATATGGATTGGATGATTAATGGAATCGCCCCCAGCGGAAAAAGTGATTGCAGCACGCCTCTGGATAAAAATGTCGCGTTTGCTAAAACCTACGGCATCACAGGAACACCGACTCTTTTCTTCATGGATGGTAGTCGCTTCCCTGGTGCAGTTCAGATCACTGATATTGAAAAGAAATTTAGTTCCCTGAAATAAACATCATGAATACAGTAGATCTTCCAGCAATTCAGTACACCGTATGGCCGGCTAATCTTCATAGTCATCGCTATCAAGTGAAGTTGCACATTGCTAATCCAAGCCCTGAGGGACAAGTATTGCAGATGCCAGCATGGATACCGGGAAGCTATTTGATTCGAGACTTTAGCAAGCAGATTGAATCAATTGAGGCTTATTCAGTTAGCACAAAGAAAAAGCTGACTCTGGAGAGAATCAATAACGATCAGTGGCGCTTACCAAAGACAACTGGTGCAATTGAAGTAATCACAAC
>CAJEZV010000083.1 GCA_903995005.1 uncultured beta proteobacterium | reverse complement strand
TATCACAAGAAACTGTCTATTGCTGCTAACTGCCGTATGTGTTTGGTGGAAGTAGAGAAGGCTCCTAAACCATTGCCTGCTTGTGCTACACCAGTGACCCAAGGCATGAAGGTATTTACCCATTCTGCTAAAGCGGTAGAGGCACAACGCTCTGTGATGGAGTTCTTGCTGATAGCAAAAGTGGGGAACGTAGGTGCCGAGCTTATTCGCGGCGTGCATCACCATCGAACCTTGCGGAACTTCTACCGTCTTACCATCTAATTCGATTTCTACCATACTCACTTTAAGATGTCCCGTACTCAATAACTTATAAAGGTTGTGCAGAATCTAAGCAGCGCTTATGTTCTACGTGATACGCAAATTCATCCATGTAATGCTTCAACATGCCGCGTACTGGCATAGCAGCAGCATCACCCAAGGCACAAATCGTACGCCCTTGGATATTGGCAGCTACATCGTTGAGCAAATCCAAATCCTCTGGACGTCCTTGAGTATGTTCAATACGATGCACAATGCGCCATAACCAGCCGGTACCTTCACGACATGGGGTGCATTGGCCACAAGACTCTTCGTGATAGAAATATGACAAGCGTTCCAATGCACGAACCATGCAACGTGTTTCATTCATCACAATCACAGCACCTGAACCGAGCATCGATCCAGCTTTTGCAATACTGTCATAATCCATCGTCAGATCCATCATCTGAGCACCGGGAACTACTGGAGCAGATGAACCACCTGGAATGACTGCCTTCAATGCTATGCCATCACGCATACCGCCAGCAAGTTTCAGCACCTCAGCAAACGGTGTGCCTAATGGGATCTCATAGTTACCTGGGTGCACTACGTCACCAGAGACAGAGAAAATCTTAGTTCCGCCATTGTTTGGCTTACCGAGGTCTAAATAGGCCTGACCACCAATTGCCAAGACGAATGGCACGGCAGCAAAAGTCTCAGTGTTATTAATTGTGGTTGGCTTGCCATATAGACCAAAACTTGCAGGAAATGGTGGCTTAAAGCGTGGTTGTCCTTTTTTACCTTCTAAAGACTCCAGCAATGCAGTTTCTTCACCGTAAATATATGCACCCCAACCTGGAGAGGCATGTAATTGGAAGGAGAAATCACTTCCTAGAATCTTGTCACCCAAGTACCCAGCAGCACGGGCCTCTTCTAGAGCCTCTTCAAAGCGTGAATACACTTCCCAAATTTCGCCGTGGATATAGTTATATCCAACCGAAATACCCATGGTGTAAGCACCAATGATCATGCCCTCAATCAAAGCATGAGGGTTGTACCGCATGATGTCGCGGTCTTTAAAAGTACCAGGCTCACCTTCGTCGCTATTACAAACTAAATATTTTTGCCCTGGGAACTGACGTGGCATAAAACTCCACTTCAATCCCGTTGGGAAACCTGCACCGCCACGGCCTCGTAATGAGGATGCTTTTAATTCCGTGATGATGGCATCGGGCGCAACTTTATCGTTAATTAAACGACGTAGCTGCTGATAACCACCACGACTCTCATAATCTTTTAAACGCCAGTTATCGCCATTTAATCCAGCAAGGATCAAAGGCTTAATGTGGCGATCGTGCAAGCTGGTCATGCTGCTTTCCCCTCTGCACGAAGTTCACTCAGCAGTGAATCAATTTTTTCTTTACTCATAAAGCTGCACATACGCTTGTCGTTCACGAGCATCACTGGTGAATCACCGCATGCACCCATGCATTCACCCTCTTTGAGAGTAAAGGTACCGCAAGACGTGGTTTCATTAAAACCAATGCCTAGAGTTTCTTTAAGGTAATTTGAAGCTGTTTCACCATGAGTCAATTGGCAAGGTAAGTTTGTGCAGATCACTAACTTATATTTACCAATAGGCTTAATGTTGTACATATTGTAGAAAGTAGCCACTTCATCAACTGCAATGGTTGGCATTTCTAATATTTGTGCAACAGTTGCAATGACTTCGGGGGATACCCAACCCACCTCGGTTTGGGCGGCAATTAAAGCAGCCATTACAGCGGATTGCTTTTGCTCTGGTGGATACTTCGCAACGTTGCGGGCAATATCTGCAAGCGTCTTAGCGGAGAGTTGAAGAGTTGTTGTCATTAGATAATCCTTGGCACGCCTTACTAGCGGTCAATCTCCCCGATTACAATATCCTGAGTACCAATAATCGTTACTGCATCAGCCAACATGTGGCCACGTGACATCTCATCCATCGCTGAAAGATGGACAAATCCTGGTGCGCGAATCTTCATACGATATGGCTTGTTGGCACCATCGGAAATTAAGTAAATACCGAACTCACCTTTTGGATGCTCAACCGCTGAGTAAGCCTCACCATCGGGAACGTGAATACCTTCAGTAAAGAGTTTGAAATGGTGAATCAATTCTTCCATATTGGTCTTCATGTCCACACGCTTCGGTGGAGAAACCTTATGGTTGTCACTCATTACAGGACCTGGATTTGCTTTTAACCAAGCTACACACTGTTTGATAATGCGATTCGATTGACGCATTTCTTCCATGCGAACTAAATAACGGTCGTAGGAGTCACCGTTTACGCCCACCGGAATATCAAAATCGAGTTGGTCATAGACTTCATAGGGCTGCTTCTTACGCAAATCCCATTCGATCCCAGAACCGCGCAGCATTGGACCAGTAAAGCCAAGCTGTAATGCACGCTCAGGCGTCACGATGCCGATATTCACTAAGCGCTGCTTCCAAATACGGTTATCCGTTAAGAGATTGCAGTATTCGTCCACATTAGCATCGAAACCATTTACAAACTGCTCAATGAAATCGAGTAAAGAACCGCTACGATTCTCATTTAAACGTTTTACAGCCGATTCACTCCGAATCTTCGATTTACTGTATTGCGCCATTTGATCTGGCAAATCACGGTATACGCCGCCTGGGCGATAGTAAGCAGCATGCATACGAGCACCAGACACAGCTTCATACATATCAAAAATGTCTTCACGATCGCGGAAAGCATACAAGAACACTGCCATCGCACCAACGTCAAGACCATGACAGCCTATCCAAAGCAAATGATTGAGTAAACGAGTCAACTCGTCATACATCACACGAATATATTGCGCACGCAGAGGAACATCTACTTGAAGCAATTTTTCAATGGCCATCACGTAGGCGTGCTCATTAGACATCATGGAAACATAATCCAAGCGATCCATATAAGGAACGTTTTGAATCCAAGTGCGAGTCTCTGCTAATTTTTCTGTAGCGCGATGTAACAAACCAATATGGGGATCAGCACGCTGAATAACTTCACCATCAAGCTCCAACACCAATCGCAATACTCCGTGAGCTGCAGGATGCTGAGGACCGAAATTGAGGGTGTAGTTCTTAATTTTTGTCATGACTTAAACC
The DNA here is from genome assembly GCA_903995005.1 of uncultured beta proteobacterium. Taxonomy (GTDB): domain Bacteria; phylum Pseudomonadota; class Gammaproteobacteria; order Burkholderiales; family Burkholderiaceae; genus Polynucleobacter. The sequence continues at coordinate 1,285 of CAJEZV010000083.1, read as the reverse complement.
GGGCCTCCGTACTGCTCTTCGCGCACGATACGTGGAGTAATCTCACGAGCCTCAATCGTTACAGGTTGGTAAACAACACGCTTTAACTCTGGGTCGTAACGCATTTCTACATTGCCACTAATTGGGAAATCTTTTCTAAATGGATGACCAATGAAACCATAATCAGTCAAGATACGACGTAAGTCATCATGGCCTTCAAACAAGATGCCATAGAGGTCAAATGCTTCACGCTCAAACCAATTGGCTGAGTTCCATACTGGAGTAATGGAGGCCACTAATGGATAGCCATCATCAGATGCAAAAACGCGCAGACGCAAACGCCAGTTATACTCAATTGACAATAAATGGCTTACAACAGCAAAACGTTGGCCACTCCAGGCTCCATCTCGGAAGTCTTGGTAATCAACGCCACATAAATCGATTAACTGTTCAAATGCGAGTGAGGGATCATCGCGAAGCAACATAGCAGATTCAAAATAAGTATCTGCATTAACAACTACCGTTACTTCACCTAAGGCAATCTGAACAGAGTGAATGCGTTTACCGAGTACTTTCTCGAGGTTGGCGGCTAATTGAACTAAACGATCTGACATTGCTTAGCCCTTCCGCGCAATTGTGCTGGTGCGTGCGATCTTCGATTGCAACTGAATAATTCCGTAGATCAACGCTTCTGCTGTTGGAGGGCAGCCAGGGACATAAATATCCACTGGCACAATGCGATCACAACCGCGAACAACTGAATAGGAGTTATGGTAGTAACCACCGCCATTGGCACAAGAGCCCATGGAAATAACCCAGCGTGGCTCTGGCATTTGGTCATACACCTTGCGTAAGGCTGGGGCCATCTTGTTGCACAAAGTACCTGCAACAATCATTAAGTCAGATTGACGTGGGGATGGGCGGAAAACAACACCAAAACGGTCCAAGTCATAACGGGATGCGCCAGCGTGCATCATTTCGACCGCACAGCAAGCCAGACCAAAAGTCATTGGCCATAAAGAGCCATTACGCGTCCAGTTGATCAACTGATCCGCAGTAGTGGTAACAAATCCTTCTTTGAGAACGCCTTCTAATGCCATATCTATCACTCCCAGTCGAGAGCGCCCTTTTTCCAGATATACACAAATCCCACGATGAACTCCAAAAGGAAGATCACCATAGAGGCGTAGCCAAACCAACCGATATCTCGCAGAGCAACACCCCATGGAAATAGGAATGCTGTTTCTAGATAGATCGGAAGAGCACACGTCTGAACTCCAGTCACCCAAGTCTATCTCGTATGCCG
>CAJEZV010000082.1 GCA_903995005.1 uncultured beta proteobacterium | reverse complement strand
ACTAAGCGTGGCTGTGATGAGCTTTTGGTTGAAGCGGATTGGGTGTATAAACTGGCTCGTAGTCAGGCCACTAAGACTCCGCTTCGGATTAAGCTGGGTTTAGATCCAACAGCGCCTGACATTCATTTAGGGCACACCGTTGTTTTAAACAAATTACGTCAGTTGCAGGATTTAGGCCATACCGTTATTTTCTTGATTGGCGATTTCACCAGCATGATTGGTGATCCATCCGGTCGTAATGCAACTCGTCCTCCGTTGACAGCAGAAGAAATTGCAGTCAATGCAGAGACCTACTATCGTCAAGCGAGCATGGTGCTTGATCCCTCTAAAACTGAAGTGCGTTACAACAGTGAGTGGTGTGATCCATTAGGTGCGCGCGGCATGATTCAGTTAGCAGCAAAACATACAGTAGCTCGCATGCTTGAGCGCGATGACTTTACGAAACGGTATCGTAATGGTGTACCTATTTCTATTCATGAATTTTTATATCCATTGATGCAGGGCTATGACTCTGTTGCTCTGAAGAGTGACTTAGAGCTGGGCGGTACAGATCAAAAATTTAATCTTTTGGTTGGCCGTGAACTCCAGCGTGAGTATGGCCAAGAGCCACAATGTATTTTGACCATGCCACTCTTGGTTGGTCTAGATGGTGTTGAGAAGATGAGTAAGTCCAAGGGTAATTACATTGGTATCAGTGAGCCTGCTGGAGAGATGTTTGGCAAGCTCTTAAGCATCTCTGATGACTTGATGTGGGATTACTTCACATTGCTCTCTTTTAGACCAATGTCTGAAATTGATTTGATGAAACAGGAAGTGGCTGCTGGACGTAATCCAAAAGATTGCAAGGTACTTCTCGCACAAGAAATTGTCGCGCGTTTTCATTCACAAGCTGCTGCAGAAAAAGCGCTAGAAGACTTTAATCACCGCGCTAAAGGCGGTGTGCCTGATGAGGTTCCAGAAGTAAATCTTACTGGAGCACCTATGCCAATCGCCAATCTTTTAAAGGCTGCAGGGCTAGCCCCGTCTACTTCTGAGGCTAATCGCAACATCGAGCAAAACGGTGTGAAGGTTGATGGCGTAACCGTTAGTGATAAGCAAGCAAAGATTGAGGCAGGAACTTATGTTGTGCAAGTCGGCAAACGTAAGTTTGCCAAAGTGACGCTAGCTTAAATATCTAAGCTAGCAGTGTTGCTTGGCGGCGTTAAGCCAAAGTGCTCATAGGCTTGGCGGGTAGCAATTCGACCACGTGAGGTTCTTTGTAGGTATCCCTGCTGGATCAAGTAAGGCTCGAGAACATCTTCAATCGTATCGCGTTCTTCGCCGATAGCTGCGGCTAAGTTGTCAATTCCAACGGGCCCCCCATCAAATTTATGCAAGATGGCTTCGAGCAGTTTTCGGTCCATCACATCAAAGCCACTAGGATCAACATCCAGCATTTTCAGGGCTGCGTCAGCCATGGCTTTGGTGATAGTGCCGGTACCTTTTACTTCCGCATAGTCTCGTACACGACGGAGTAAACGGTTTGCAATTCGAGGTGTTCCTCGTGCGCGCTTTGCAATTTCTACTGAACCTTCTGGGTCAATATCTGCCTTGAGCAAGCTGGCTGAGCGGTTAATAATTTTGGTGAGCTCTTCTGTGGTGTAGAACTCGAGTCTTGCCACAATCCCAAAACGATCGCGTAACGGGTTAGTGAGCATGCCAGCGCGTGTCGTTGCGCCGATCAAAGTAAAGGGTTTGAGATCAATCTTGACGCTACGAGCTGCAGGCCCTTCACCAATCATGATGTCTAGACTGTAGTCTTCTAATGCGGGGTACAGAATCTCTTCAACGACTGGAGAGAGGCGATGAATCTCATCAATAAAGAGTACATCGTTTGCTTCTAAGTTGGTGAGTAAGGCAGCAAGGTCGCCGGGTCTATCGAGAACTGGCCCGCTAGTTTGACGCAGATTTACCCCAAGCTCTCTAGCAATAATATGCGCTAGAGTAGTTTTACCAAGCCCTGGAGGTCCAAAAAGAAGCACATGATCCAGTGCCTCTTGACGTGCTCGAGTCGCGCTAATGAAGATTTCTAATTGGGCACGAGCTTTAGTTTGACCAACGTACTCATCTAGCTGTTTAGGGCGAAGCGCTCTCTCAAAGACTGCCTCAGAATTACCTGCAGATCCGCTCACGATGCGGTCATTACCCTCGGGTAGATCTTCAGGAATAGCGCTTAGGTCGTCAGTGTGAATTGCCATGCTGCAAGTGTAGTGGTGTTTATCTCATTAGGGCTTAGATAGATACTTCAAGCCCATCCGAATGCCGTCAGAAACCGAGGTATCAGGAGGGATTTGCTTGAGGGCCAAGAGAGCCTCCTTTTCTGAGTAGCCTAAAGCTAAGAGTGCTTGCAATATTTCGCTGCTAGCTTCAATTGCTTGTGGTTGGCCGGGGGTAATTCCTAAGTCTGGAGCCAGTTTTCCTTTGAGCTCTAGACAAAGGCGCTCAGCAGTTTTCTTACCAATGCCAGGTACTTGGGTTAAGCGCCCCGCTTCTTGTAGTGCAATTGCCTGGGCTAATTCATTGACACTCATACCAGATAGAACGGCTAATGCGGTTCTCGACCCAACACCGCTGATCTTAATGAGCTGTCTAAATGCCTCGCGTTCAGTTTCGGTGCCAAAGCCAAAGAGTTGCTGCGCATCCTCGCGTACTTGGAAGTGTGTGAGAAGGGTAATCTTTTGACCGGCTTGAGGTAACTGATACAAAGTGCTCATTGGTACATCGACTTCATAGCCGATGCCTTGGCAATCAACCAAGAGCCTGGGAGGATGAACTGAAACGAGGGTTCCTTGAATGCGACCAATCATATAAAGATCTTAACCTGTAATATACTTAGGCATTTTTATTTACTACGTTTTTTAGGAGCCAAGGCGGTAGTAATTGCTTGCGGAATTTGTGCATGATGAGCGGCGCAGATAGCAACCCCTAAAGCATCTGAGGCGTCTGGTCCTGGGGCGCGACTTAATCTGAGTAAACGCTTCACCATTTCTTGTACTTGAGGCTTAGCAGCTCGGCCCGTGCCCACAATAGCTTGTTTCACTCTGAGAGCACTGTATTCAGCAACGGGAAGTTTTTCAGAGACTAATGCAGCGATGACTGCACCCCTAGCCTGACCAAGCATGAGTGTCGAGCGTGGATTGACGTTTAGAAAGACTTCTTCAATCGCAGCAGACTCTGGACGGTATATCTCCAGAACTTCTTTAACACCGGCATAGAGAGCGCCTAAACGTTCTGGAAGGCCTTTGGCTGGATCGCCACTTTCGATTGTTCCCGAAGCAACGTAAGTCAGTTTTTGGCCATCAACATCGATGACGCCAAAACCGGTGGTTCGTAAACCTGGGTCAATTCCAATCCAGCGCATCAGTGTTTAGTTTTCCTAAATCTTTTAATACTTAGTGGCGGAAGTGACGTGTGCCAGTAAAGATCATGGCAATACCATGCTCATTGGCTGCTGCAATAATCTCATCATCACGCATACTGCCTCCTGGCTGAATTGCGCAACTTGCACCACCGTTCACAACAACATCAAGTCCATCACGAAATGGGAAGAAGGCATCACTCGCTACTGCTGAGCCCTTCAGGCTTAAGCCTGCATTCTCGGCTTTAATGCTTGCCATCCGCGCAGAGTCCACGCGACTCATTTGGCCTGCACCAATTCCGAGGGTCATGCCGTTAGCGCAATACACAATCGCATTGGATTTAACAAACTTAGCAACGCGCCAAGCGAACATCATGTCGTTTATCTCGCTTGGAGTAGGCTGTCTTTGGCTCACAACGCGCATTTCGCTTTGTAGAACATTTTTAGAATCAGGTGATTGCACCAGTAATCCACCGCCAACGCGTTTGAAATCAAAAGTATTAAATGCAGCACCCAAAGGAATCTCTAAAAGACGCACATTTTGTTTTGCAGCAAATACGGCTTTCGCCTCATCGCTAAAACTAGGAGCAATGAGTACTTCCACAAATTGTTTGGAGATGGCTTGGGCTGCAGTGCCATCGCACGGCACATTGAAAGCAATAATTCCACCAAAGGCTGAGCTCGGATCAGTTTTGAAAGCTTTTTCGTAGGCCTCTAATGCCGTTGCGCCAACAGCTACACCACATGGATTGGCATGCTTGATGATGACGCAGGCAGCAGCGCCGCCAGTGTTGCCTGTAAAGCTCTTGACGCATTCCCAAGCGGAGTCCGCATCAGCAATATTGTTGCAAGAAAGCTCTTTACCTTGCATTTGTTTGTAGTTGGCAAGTGCCCCATCTACAGGGTAAATATCTTTATAGAAGGCAGCCGATTGATGGGGGTTCTCACCGTAGCGCATCTCTTGAACTTTTTCAAAAGCAAGGTGCAAAGTTTCTGGATAAGAGGATCTGGCTTTGTGATCTAAGTCATCACCTAATGCAGAAAGATAGTTAGCAATCGCACCGTCATACTGTGCAGTATGTGCAAATACTTTCTTAGCGAGAGCTAAGTTAGTCTTATAAGAAACCACATTCTGATTTACTTTCATTTCAGCTAGGACAGGTGCGTAATCTTCAGGAGAAATGAGTACGGTGACATCCTGATGATTTTTAGCTGCGGCACGCAACATGGCTGGGCCGCCAATATCAATGTTCTCGACTGCATCTTCAAACGAACACGATTTTTTGGCAACAGTTTCATTGAAGGGGTAAAGGTTGATGACCAGCATATCGATGGTGTCGATACCATGCTCTTTAAGGGCTGCCATATGCTCAGGGAAGTCTCTTCGTGCCAAGA
>CAJEZV010000081.1 GCA_903995005.1 uncultured beta proteobacterium | reverse complement strand
GTTGATGGCAATTGCACTTTCAAAGGTATGCAGCGCTTCTTCGTGCCGCGCTAATTCAGATAGTGTTTTTCCATAATTAAGCCAAGCATCTAAGTTGCCAGGAGCCAATTCAGTTGCTTTTTTGTGGTGGGGTATAGATTCTTCATTAGCACCACTATCTGCTAAGGCTTTTGCTAAGTTATATTGGATCGAAGCTTCATTTGGGTTAATACGTGCCGCCTTGCTCAGTAGTTCAGCAGCCTCTTTAAATTTTCCTTGAGATGCTTTAATCAGGCCAAGAACGTGTAATGCAGGTAAATTTTTTGAATCTGCTTGTAATATTTTTTTGAGAATTGAATCTGCTCTATCAAAGTGATTGCTTTGAAAGGCCTGAAGGGCTTGCTGAAGCATAAAGTTTAATTGAGGATTCATCACTTTATTTTATCCGCTCTATTTTTAAGGCTCTAATGAATAAGACAAAAACCCCTTAAGGCTTTATTCCATAAGGGGTTAGTTGCTATTGCTAGGTAATGCTACTACTAATAATGGTGGAGTCGGCGGGAATCGAACCCGCGTCCGCAAATCCTCCACAACAAGTTCTACATACTTAGTCATATCATTTAATTTAATCAGTTAGGCACAGATTGACATGTTCCTCACTGACGATTCACTAAGTTTTCGTACTATCCCACGTGACACGAAATAGTCTTATCTCTTGTATATGACCCTGATGTAGCTTGCGCTACCTGACCCAAGAGAGAATCAGTTCAGGGGCAACCGCAATTAAGCGGCTAGTGCGTAACGTTCGTCGTTAGCAGTTATTACATTCCCATTGATTTACGAGATAACGGGTCCTCGGTATGCCCTTGATGCTTTGTAATCCACGTCGAAACCATGTCGACCCCAGAGTTCATGCATAGGAACCCCTATTTTAAAGCCGCCAGCCTTAAATTGCCGAATATCTTTTGGAAGTGTTGTTATCCCCTATTGGGGAAGATGATTTGCAATAAATCGAGAGGGTGGTTAATGATGTAATCTGCCCCCCAGAGCGCAGGAGGCTCTTTACAGCCGCAATAACCGTATGCAGCAGCAACTGTCAGCATGCCAGCAGCTTTGCCTGCAATCACATCACGAATGTCATCACCTACATAAATTGATTTTGTGGGATCAATATTAGCAATTCTGGCGGCGTGCAAAATTGGTTCTGGATGCGGTTTTGAGTGCGGTGTTGTATCGCCAGAAACTGTTGAAACGGCTCTTTGTCGTAAGCCCATCAGATCAGTGAGTGGATTTGTGAAGCGCTCACTTTTGTTGGTAACGATTCCCCAAGGTAGGTTGGCTTTCTCCATTTGCTCTAACAAATGTTCTATTCCACCAAATAACTTGCTGTGGACAAGAATTGCTTTTTCATAGTTTGCATAAAACTCATCCCTTAGTGAGATGAAGTCAGGGTGATCAGGGGCGATCCCAAAAGCGCCCTCGAGAAGACCGCGCGCTCCAGCAGAAGCACGGGGGCGTAAAAATTCATAAGGCTTGGGAGCGAGATTGCGAGCCACCAGTAGTTGATTGGTAGCGGCAACTAAATCAGGCGCTGTATCCGCTAAGGTGCCATCTAAGTCAAAAAAGATGCCGTGATAGGGGCTGGATATATTGCTCACGCTAGGGATTACTTCCGCACAGCAATCATGTAATTGACGGTGACATCATCACTCAGGCTATAAACCTGATTAAGCGGGTTGTAACTAAGACCTTTGATGCCAATCATCTCCAGACCTGCACTACGGGTGAATGCAACCAGTTCTGATGGCTTAATAAATTTGGCGTATTCGTGAGTACCCTTGGGCAGTAGTTTGAGGACGTATTCGGCCCCAATAATGGCAAATAAGTAAGACTTCGGATTGCGATTCAGGGTGCTGAAAAAAAGAGTGCCGCCGGGTTTGCAAAGCTTGGCGCAGGCACTGACTACAGACATAGGGTCAGGCACATGCTCAAGCATCTCCATGCAAGTGACCACATCGTATTGCCCTGGCTGTTCTTCAGCTAATTCTTCAGCAGAGATAGATCGGTAAGTCAGGTCTGCACCTACTTCTAATGCATGCAACTCAGCAACCTTGAGCGCTTTTTCAGAAAGATCAATGCCAGTAGTATCAGCACCGGATTGAGAAATAGATTCGGCAAGGATGCCGCCGCCGCACCCAATATCCACTACTTTTGTACCTTCTAAATTCACAAAGGATTTAATCCAATTGAGGCGCAATGGATTGATGGCATGAAGTGGTTTGAATTCGCTATTGGGATCCCACCAACGATGGGCGAGGGCACTAAATTTAGCAATTTCAGATTGATCAACGTTCATGGTGGCTGGACTTTATGTAAGGCTAATGAAGGATTCTATGAATATAGCGGAAATAAAAAAGCCCGCAAGAAGCGGGCTTTTTTACAAGTAAGGTGAATTACTTAGCAGCTGTACCAACAACTTCGATGTCGGTGCGGCGGTTCTTAGCGCGGCCTTCAGCAGTTGCATTGCTTGCAACTGGATTGCTCTTGCCTTTTGATTCTGTGTAGATGCGGCTACCGTCAACACCCTTGCTTACCAAGTATGCTTTAACGGATTGCGCACGACGCTGACCGAGGGCCATGTTGTATGCATCTGAACCAACGCTGTCAGTGTTACCAACAGCAATAATGACTTCTAACTTGATCTTGCTCAAATCTCTGGCAATCTTGTCCAAAGTAGCTTGACCTTCTGGCTTCAATGTAGCTTTGTCAAAGTCATAGAGTGTGTCAGCTTGCAAAGTGATCTTGCTTTGGCTAACGCCAGAAGCAGCAGCAGCAGCCTTAGGAGCCAATGCGCCGTCACAACCTTTGGCTGCAGTTGCAGGTGTCCAAGCAGCATCACGCCAGCACAATGTGCCGTCGCCGTTTTTCCAGCTCAAGCCGGTAGCGTTTTCCCAGTTATCAGAAGCGATTGCTGCAGAAGCAGAAACAGTAATAACAGAAGCGAGCAACACTTTTAGGGTTTTGTTCATTTTTAGTCCTCAAAAATCTCTTTTTTAATTAAAGTCAAACTTAAATGTAATTCGCCCTACTTTGAAGCAAAAGACCGCAAAGCGACACATCTCAATTTCGTACAAACTGACAGAATCTTAGCATAGGGGCCACCTGTCATCAAAATGATATTATTTATAGATGGAACAAGCCGCTAAAGAAACACTACCAATATCCCTCGAAGACGAAATGCGGCGGTCCTATTTGGACTACGCAATGAGCGTCATCGTCGGCAGAGCCCTGCCAGACGTGCGTGACGGCCTCAAACCGGTTCATCGCCGGGTCTTATTCGCAATGTATGAATTAAACAACGATTGGAACCGAGCTTACAAAAAATCTGCCCGTATAGTTGGCGATGTAATCGGTAAATACCATCCGCACGGTGATTCTGCGGTGTATGACACCATCGTACGTATGGCCCAGGATTTCTCCCTGCGCTATATGCTGGTTGACGGCCAGGGTAACTTTGGCTCTGTAGACGGCGATAACGCTGCTGCGATGCGGTATACGGAGATCCGCCTCCGGAAGATTGCCCATGAGCTTTTGGCCGATTTGGACAAGGAAACCGTCGATTTTGGGCCAAATTACGACGGTAGCGAGAAAGAGCCCCTGATTCTTCCTGCAAAAGTGCCTAATTTGCTGATTAATGGCAGTTCAGGCATCGCTGTGGGTATGGCTACTAACATTCCTCCGCACAACCTGGACGAGGTGGTTACGGCCTGTTTACACGTCCTCCACAACCCAGAATGCTCGATTGACGAACTCATTGAGATCATTCCAGCCCCTGATTTCCCGACCGCCGGCATTATTTACGGCGTTCAGGGTGTTCGCGAGGGTTATCGCACCGGTCGTGGTCGCGTAGTGATGCGCGCCAAGACTCACTTTGAAGATATCGATAAGGGTGCGCGCCAAGCGATCATCGTTGATGAGTTGCCATATCAAGTTAACAAAAAGAACTTGCTCGAGCGCATTGCTGAGTTAGTGAATGAGAAAAAAGTAGAAGGAATTTCTGATTTACGTGATGAGTCAGATAAATCCGGTATGCGTGTCGTGATTGAACTCAAGCGCGGCGAAGTGCCTGAGGTTGTTCTCAATAATTTGTATAAGAGCACTCAACTCCAAGATAACTTCGGTATGAATATGGTGGCATTAGTGGATAACCAGCCACGCTTGCTCAACTTGAAGCAAATGCTCGAGTACTTCTTACAGCATCGCCGTGAAGTAGTTACACGTCGCACTATTTTCGAATTGCGTAAAGCGCGTGAGCGTGGTCACGTCTTAGAAGGTTTAGCTGTTGCACTAGCAAACATTGATGAGTTCATTGCGATTATTAAAGCTGCTGCAAATCCTGTGATTGCAAAGCAAGAGTTGATGGGTAAGGCTTGGGATTCTTCCATGGTGCGTGAGATGCTGGCGCGTGCTGAGACAGATACGCCAGGTGGCCGTAACGCTTATCGCCCTGAAGGTTTATTGCCTGAGTACGGCATGCAGACTACTGGCTTGTATCGCCTCTCTGATAGTCAAGCGCAAGAAATTTTGCAAATGCGTTTGCAACGTTTGACAGGTCTTGAGCAAGATAAGATTGTTAATGAGTACAAAGAAGTGATGGCAGAGATTTCTGACTTGTTAGATTTATTAGCAAAACCAGAACGCGTTACCTCTGTCATTGAAAGTGAGCTCAAAGAGGTTCAAGCAGAGTTTGGTAAAGCTGGTGGTGATAGTGGTCGTCGTTCATTCATTGAAATGAATGCTACTGAACTCTTCACGGAAGATTTAATCACGCCGCAAGATATGGTGGTAACACTCTCACATACTGGTTATATGAAGAGTCAGCCGCTTAGTGAGTACCGTGCGCAAAAACGCGGTGGTCGCGGTAAGCAAGCTGCTGCTACTAAGGATGAAGATTGGATTGACACGTTATTCGTAGCGAATACCCACGATACGATTCTGTGCTTCTCTGACCGTGGCCGTATGTACTGGCTCAAAGTTTGGGAAGTGCCGCAAGGCAGTCGTACTTCACGTGGCAAGCCAATCGTCAATATGTTCCCATTGATCGAAGGAGAAAAGATCACTGTAATTCTCCCAATCAAGGGATATCAAGATGATCACTACGTCTTTATGGCAACCAGTTTAGGTACTGTGAAGAAGACCCGTTTATCTGACTTCTCTAACCCTCGTAAGGCCGGCATTATTGCTGTCGACTTGAATGAGAATGACTTCTTAGTTGGCGCAGCGATTACCGATGGCCAGCACGATGTGATGTTGTTCTCTGATGCAGGTAAAGCTGTGCGCTTTGATGAAAATGATGTTCGTCCAATGGGAAGAACTGCGCGCGGTGTACGCGGCATGAATCTGGGTGATGGTCATCAGGTGATTGCGATGTTGGTTGCTCCAGCAGAGGCTGCTGAAGGTGCAGATCGGAAGAGCGTCGTGTAGGGAAAGAGTGTTCATCCTTGTGTAGATC
>CAJEZV010000080.1 GCA_903995005.1 uncultured beta proteobacterium | reverse complement strand
TTGGCGTTATAGAAGGTCTGTAATTCTTCTTGTGACGGATTTACTTTAGCCAAGTAATTCTTGGCATCAAACGGTAAGGCCTGTACCTGGCGTTCTGTCTCATAAAGAGTGGAAATAATTTCAGAAAGCTTTGGGCTAGCCATTTCTGTACGAGCAACTGAATTTACCAACTGACTAATTTTCAAATCAAATGCCTGGCTAGCATAGAACTGCTCTTCATTCAGGCCATTGTTGGCCAATAGTTGCTTGAAGCGTGCGTCGTCAAAGTTACCATCTGATTTATAGAGAGCACGAATTTGTGGGATGTTTTGCAAACTCTTAATCAAAGCCTCTTTGCCTACTTGTAGACGTAAATCACTTACTGCAAATCCGAGAATACGCTGCTGTAACAATTCATTCAAAATTGCCTGCCTAAATTCAAGGCTTTGTGCAATCTGTAAGTTACCACCTACCCGCTCTGCTTGACGCTTTGCTGCGTTATCGACCTCTTGCGCCGTAATGGGTCTGCCGGCAACCTTCATGAGATCGGTTTCTTTATCCATAAAATCTGAATAACTTGCAATTCCGAAAAAAGCAAAGGACGGGACGATCACCAGCATCAGTGCAAACTGCATCAATTTTTGGTGTTTGCGGATTGTGTCAAACATGGAGAAGTTCGCCAGTAAAGAATAAGAATGACGCTAGTTTACTAGGCTGATCAAGTTGGATGTTTGTGCTGCCCAGGACAGGCTATCAGAAGTAAACTTTGGTGGGCGCTGAGAGGCTCGAACTCCCGACATTCTGCGTGTAAGGCAGACGCTCTACCAACTGAGCTAAGCGCCCCAAAATATTACAGGTGGAATTGTAACCTAAGTGCCCAAAATACGGGTGTTTTCCATCCAATCAGCCAAAAGTAGCTGGGCAAAAAGGATGGAAACTCCCTCTTGTTTAATTCTCATTTAATGCTTGAGAATCTCTCCTGAGGAGACCTTTTCACTAGCCTTACTTGCCTCAGATGCCTTTTTAGCCAGCTCTTCAGGCGTTGGCTCAGGTAAAGCTTCTGGCATGCGCTCCAATGCAAGCTCTAAGACCTTATCAATCCAGCGCACAGGAACAATTTCAATTGCATTTTTGACGTTATCTGGAATATCGATCAAGTCTTTCACGTTCTCTTCTGGTATCAAAGCCAGCTTGATACCACCGCGATGAGCTGCCAAAAGCTTTTCTTTTAAGCCGCCAATTGGCAACACTTCGCCGCGCAAAGTAATCTCACCAGTCATTGCTACATCTGAACGAATTGGAATTCCTGTGAATACAGAAACCAAAGCGGTAGTAATGGCAATACCAGCCGATGGACCATCTTTTGGTGTGGCGCCATCTGGAAAGTGAATGTGAATATCTTTCTTCTCAAACGCCTCATCAGTAATGCCAAGACGTTTTGATCTTGAGCGAACTACGGTGCGAGCAGCCTCAACAGACTCTTTCATTACATCGCCAATCGAACCTGTACGAGTAATGACACCCTTACCAGGCATGACTGCAGCTTCAATTGTTAAGAGGTCACCGCCAACCTCAGTCCAGGCTAAACCAGTTACCTGGCCTACCTGATTCTCTTTGCCTGCAAGACCAAAATCAAACATCCGTACAGATAAGAATTTATCAAGATTATCGGCGTTCACCACCACAGGGGCAGCCTCCTTCTTGAGCAACAACAACTTCACCACTTTACGGCAGATCTTGCTGATTTCTCTTTCCAGAGAGCGCACGCCTGCTTCGCGAGTGTAATAACGAATTATGTTACGCACTGCACTTTCTTCAATCTTGAGCTCATCCTTCTTTAAACCATTATTTTTGATTTGCTTTGGAATGAGATAGTTCACTGCAATACTGGTTTTTTCATCCTCTGTGTAACCAGCCAAACGAATGATTTCTAGACGATCCAATAAAGGGCCCGGAATATTCAGAGAGTTAGAGGTTGCAACAAACATCACGTCCGAAAGATCAAAGTCAACTTCAACATAATGATCTTGGAAGGTATGGTTTTGCTCTGGATCTAAAACCTCTAGCAAGGCACTAGCAGGATCTCCACGGAAATCCATGCCCATCTTATCTACTTCATCCAAGAGGAATAAAGGATTACGCACTCCAACCTTAGTTAGACTAGTCAAAATCTTACCGGGCATAGAGCCAATATAGGTACGGCGATGGCCCCGAATCTCAGATTCATCACGCACGCCACCTAAGGCCATGCGGACAAACTTTCGATTGGTAGCACGAGCAATTGATTGGCCTAGAGAAGTCTTACCAACCCCAGGAGGGCCTACTAGGCAAAGAATTGGCGCCTTAACACGGTCAACGCGCTGTTGGACTGCGAGGTACTCCAAAATACGCTCTTTTACCTTATCGAGGCCATAGTGGTCTTCGTCCAACACTTTTTCAGCATTGGTGAGGTCGTTATTGATCTTGGTTTTTTTCTTCCAAGGAAGATTCACTAAAGTATCGATGAAGTTACGAATGACCGTAGCCTCAGCAGACATTGGTGACATTAACTTCAGTTTTTTGAGTTCAGACTCCGCTTTTTTCAATGCTTCTTTTGGCATACGAGCAGCTTTGATGCGCTTCTCGAGTTCCTCAAGATCGGCACCCTCTTCACCTTCACCCAATTCTTTTTGAATCGCTTTTACTTGCTCATTGAGGTAGTACTCGCGCTGACTCTTTTCCATTTGACGTTTAACGCGTCCACGGATACGTTTTTCTACTTGTAAAATATCAATTTCACTTTCGAGATCAGCCAAGAGACTCTCTAAACGCTGGACTACATCCGTCATCTCCAGCAAACGCTGCTTCTGTTCAAGCTTGACTGGTAAATGAGCGCAGATGGTATCGGCCAAGCGACTCGGATCATCAATACCACCGAGAGAAGACAATATTTCTTGTGGAACTTTTTTGTTCAGCTTTACGTACTGATCAAACTGAGCCATGATGGCGCGACGTAAAGCCTCGGTCTCATGCGCATCGATCGCATCAATTGCAGTTGGTGTAGCCTCACAATTGAAGTAGCCCATGCTGTCTTCAATTTGACTTACTTCGGCACGTTGTACGCCTTCAACCAGAACCTTGACAGTGCCATCAGGAAGTTTGAGCATTTGCAAGATGTTGGCAATACAACCAACCTCATACAGATCTTCAATAACAGGTTCATCTTTCGCTGCAGTTTTTTGCGCGACTAAGAGTACGTTTTTACCGGTCTCCATTGCAGCCTCTAAGGCTTTAATGGATTTAGGGCGGCCCACAAACAAGGGGGATCACCATATGGGGGAAGACAACTACATCCCGCAAAGGGAGCAAAGGTAGCTGAATCGGTTCAGAGGGTAGTAATAAGTGGCCAGGCATAGGGCAAATCCTCCAAAGTAATCAAACCTCATAAGTCTCTAAAAGTAGCGAACCACTATATAAAGACTATATTCATCAGTAGCATACTACCTATATGGGTAGCTCTTTTGAAAATTCAAGAGGAAAAAGTGTAAAAAAGGGGCAAAAATGCCCCAAAAATAGCGAAAACCGTAAGAAATTAAGCTTTTTTGCTTAAATCTGCTTGTTCAGAATCTTGTTTGTAAACCAATAAAGGCTTTCCACCTTCTGCAATACTCGATTCGTCAATAACTACCTTTTGCACATTCTTCAGCGAAGGTAGGTCATACATGACGTCCATTAAGGAGCCTTCTAGAATCGATCTAAGGCCACGGGCACCTGTTTTACGAGCGATCGCCTTCTTAGCGATTGCTGATAGCGCCTCGCGACGTACTTCAAGTTCAGAGCCTTCCATGGTCAACAGCGCCTGGTATTGTTTCACTAGCGCATTCTTAGGCTCCGTCAGAATTTGAATCAATGCTTCTTCATCTAACTGAGCCAATGTAGCAACTACGGGTAGACGGCCAATTAATTCTGGGATGAGGCCAAATTTGATTAAGTCCTCAGGCTCAACCTCAACTAACAAATCACTTACACCTCGATCATCTTTGCCAGGGACCGTTGCATTAAATCCAATACCAGTCTTAGCTGTTCGCTGTTGAATTACTTTTTCAAGACCGTCAAAAGCACCGCCGCAAATAAACAAGATATTGGTCGTATCAACCTGCAAGAAGTCTTGATTGGGATGCTTACGGCCACCTTGTGGTGGTACGGAAGCCATGGTGCCCTCAACTAGCTTCAATAAAGCCTGCTGAACACCTTCGCCTGAAACATCTCGAGTAATGGAGGGGTTATCAGACTTGCGTGAGATCTTATCAATCTCATCAATATAAACAATACCGCGTTGCGCTTTTTCAACGTTGTAGTCGCAGGCTTGCAATAACTTTTGAATGATGTTTTCTACGTCTTCACCGACATAACCCGCTTCAGTCAAGGTCGTTGCATCGGCCATCACAAATGGAACATCAAGCATGCGAGCCAATGTTTGAGCCAAGAGCGTTTTACCCGAACCTGTTGGGCCAATCAGCAAAATATTGCTCTTTGCCAACTCAACACCATCTACTATCGCCTTGGCAGGTAATTTAGATTCTTTTTTATCTACTACCTCAACAGGCTTGCCGTCCTTATCAAGCTTCTCTTTTTTTGGCTTAGGAAGATATTGCAGGCGCTTGTAATGGTTATAAACAGCTACCGCCAAAGTCTTCTTGGCATGGTCTTGGCCAATAACGTATTGATCGAGATTTTCTCTGATCTGATGAGGCGTTGGCAAAGAATCATCACCCTCTTCCTTTGGAAGCTTGGCAATTTCTTCTTGAATAATGTCTGTACAAAGATCAATACACTCATCGCAGATAAAGACAGATGGGCCAGCAATTAATTTCTTGACCTCATGTTGGCTTTTGCCGCAGAAGGAACAATATAAAACTTTATCTGTTGTGCTAGTAGTTGTATCGCTCAAAGTAGGCTCGATGAAGTATTAAGGGCGCTTTTCAATGACTTTATCGATCAAGCCATAGTCGCGAGCCTGCTCTGCCGACATAAAGTTGTCACGATCGGTATCTTTGGCGATGGTCTCAATAGACTGACCAGTGCGGTCGGACAAAATCTTATTTAAACGTTCGCGCAAATACAGAATTTCACGAGCCTGAATCTCAATATCGGATGCTTGGCCACGTGCTCCACCTAATGGTTGATGAATCATGACACGAGAATTTGGTAAAGCATAGCGTTTACCTTTTTCACCAGCGCACAATAGGAATGCACCCATGCTAGCCGCCATACCCATACACAAAGTGCTTACGTGTGGCTTGATAAATTGCATGGTGTCGTAAATAGCAAGACCTGCAGATACTGAACCACCAGGAGAATTGATATAGAGAGAAATCTCTTTATCTGGATTCTCGCTCTCCAGAAACAATAGCTGCGCAATTACGAGGTTGGCAGTTTGATCATTTACCTCGCCTACCAAGAAAACAACGCGCTCTCTTAATAGACGGGAGTAAATATCATAGGCACGCTCACCTCTACCAGAGGTTTCTATCACCAT
>CAJEZV010000079.1 GCA_903995005.1 uncultured beta proteobacterium | reverse complement strand
GTTCTGTACGCATCAGGTTTAAATCCCAAACGATTCATGCCCGTATTCATTTTCAGAAAAACATTAAATGGCTTATGGGATGAATATTTTTCTAGCCATTCCACTTGTGCCTCGCAATGGACAACTAAGTCGCAAGCCAATTTTTCGGCTAAGGCCAACTCATCCTCATGAAATAACCCTTCTAAAAGTAGGATTCGACCCTGCCAGCCTTGCTCCCTCAGACGTACTGCATTTTGCATATTTAGAAGCGCAAAACCGTCTGTAGAGGCTAAACCGTTTAGGGCAGCTTCGAAAGTATGTCCATAGGCCCTAGACTTAATTACAGACCAAATCTTAGACTCTGGAGCAAGTTCCCGAACTCTGTTTAAATTGTGTTGAAAGGCCTCAGTGTAAATAGATGCCAAAATTGGTCTATTAATCAGGCCACTAGCTGAACCACCCATATTCACCCCTCCTTTCGTGTTTTAATTGAATCAATGACTAGATTGTACGAATGAACCGTAGTTTTTACATCATTATGGCGGCGCAATTTTTTTCGTCGCTGGCTGATAACGCTTTGCTCATCGCAGCTATCGCCCTTTTGGCCCAGCTCCATGCTCCGGCCTGGATGACTCCTTTACTCAAATTATTCTTCGTATTGTCCTATGTAGTGCTGGCTGCCTTCGTGGGAGCATTTGCTGATTCCCGCCCTAAGGGAAATGTGATGTTCATCACTAATACGATTAAGTTTGTCGGTTGTGTGATTATGCTTTTTGGTAGTCACCCATTATTGGCTTATGCAATCGTGGGCTTAGGTGCTGCAGCCTACTCGCCAGCTAAGTACGGCATTTTGACTGAACTTCTACCACCTGAAAAATTGGTTGCTGCCAACGGTTGGATCGAAGGTCTGACCGTGGGGTCGATTATTTTGGGCACCGTATTGGGTGGTGTTTTAATTAGCACCACAGTGTCCCAGAGTCTCTTGGCTTGGGATGTGCCAAGTTTAGAAACCGGGATCGATACCCCCGCAGAATCCGCCATCATGATCATCATGATGATTTACATTATTGCGGCACTTATTAATCTCAAGATTCCTGATACTGGAGCGCGTTATGTTGCGCAAAAGGCAAACCCCATTGAACTGATCAAAGATTTTTCTGTTTGCTTTAAGACCTTGTGGAATGATCGTTTAGGGCAAATCTCACTAGCTGTAACTACATTATTTTGGGGTGCTGGCGCCACTCTGCAATTTATTGTGATTAAGTGGGCTCAAGTAGCCCTACACATGAATCTCTCGCAAGGCGCCATCCTTCAAGCCATATCGGCTGTGGGTGTAGCGGGTGGCGCAGTCTGGGCGGCTAGTCGAGTGCCATTACGAAATTCTTTAAATGTACTGCCTTACGGCATTGCTATGGGCTTGATTGTTTGTGTCATGGCGGTCTATAACTCTGACATGCTACCTACTACAACAATTATGACCATTGGCAAAATGCAAGTGAGCCTGAATTTGCTACCTGCCTATATCTTGCTCATTATTGTCGGATGGCTCGCAGGTTATTTTGTTGTGCCAATGAATGCACTACTACAGCATCGGGGTCACGTTTTGATGTCTGCTGGCCACTCAATTGCAGTTCAAAACTTTAATGAGAACATCTCAGTATTAATGATGCTTGCAATGTATTCATTACTGATCTGGTTTGATGTTCCAATACTTTATGTCATTACTGGTTTTGGATTAGCTGTCAGTGGTCTCATGTGGCTTGTGATCAAGCGCCATGACAGAAATCAAGCTGAGTATGACTCAATGCACTTGATTGGCGAACACAAACATTAAATATTTTGTAGCACTGACTTTGCCAGCAAGAGATCCTGCCAGAGCAAGGCTTTGTCCTTCGGCTTAGCAACCAGCTGAGCGAGGTCAAAAGAGGCGATCACGGGAATTTCTTCATCAGCCCCATTATTTAAAGCCAGAATTGTTTCGCGCAATTGCGGCAAAGGATCTTTCTCGCCAGTAATTTTTTGAGCAATACTGCCTCCAAAAGCAAATGCAACAACTGGTAAGCCACTATCTGGCGATTTGAGTTGACTCAAATTATCACTAGCATTCTGCCAAGACCACTCTTGTGGACCAAGTCCTAAGGCCCGAATCACACTCTGAAATAGGGCCTGCGCCTCACCCTGTGGCTGCAAGCCAAAGAACCACCAATGCCCTTGAGAGACATGTTCAGGCGGTGGAGACGAGGCTTCAGAGCTAGCCTGAACCCCCCCTTCTCTAGAAGACCATTCGGTAATGCCCATTTCTTTTAAGAAGGCGGAATGTGTATTGCTCATGACTCTAGCTTAATCGATTTAGCCATCACTAGCGCATCCTCTCTTAATCCTAATTGCGGGTCAGCTGGATAGTAGTTTTTACGTATGCCAATTTGCTCGTATCCAAGCTTTTGATACAAGGTCACTGCGGCAATATTTGAGGGTCTGACCTCTAAAATAATTCTGGGAATATTTTGTTGTGCGGTAATACCCTCAATTGCAGCCATCATTCTGGAGCCTATGCCAAGCTTACGCAGCTTCGGTGATACCGTGATGTTTAGTAAATGCAATTCGTCAACAGCAGGAAATAAAATGCAGTAGGCCCATAGGATTGCTGGATCTAAATACGATCCCTTAATTACCTGATCAATCTGCGGACGAATGCAATAAGCCCAATGTCCCGCCGCTAAGGAATCTGAAAAATTTCCTCTGGTCCAAGGATGCAGATGTGAAATAGATTCAATTTCTAAAACAGCATCTAGATCTGCAATCTGCATTGGCAAAAATGAGAGTTCAGCAGAGCCTTCGGACATTATTTAAATGCCTCTAATCGCTCTTGCGTAGTCAAGGCTACCTTGTCACGCACATAGAGTGGCTCAAGAGCGCGGACGTTGATTTGCCAACCTTCTTCCCAAGCATTCTGAGCGTAATCCAAGATGCCAACAGCCGTCACATGGATTGCTGCGTCAAGAGCAGTGATAGGGAGTGGTAATTTTGTATTGCTAAATAATCGATCGCCATAGGCATTGATAGCACTGCCCGCTAAAAAATCAATCTCTACGAGATCTAACTCTTCTGGTTTTGAGAGATGAATATCACCTATACGTATTGCTAAGCCATCTATTTTTGTTGGAGACTCGTATTTAGCCCAGTAAATCTCATCCATCCGAGCATCGATTGCAATGGCAAAATATTTAGGGATAGCTTTCTTAAGCGAATTTTCTTTGACGAGTTGTGCTGCTATGGCATCCAAGCTAGATACCGGCAATACAGGCAAATCACAAGAAATAGCCAAGCCTTGTACTGCCGCTACACCAAGCCTAACGCCCGTAAATGCACCGGGACCAATGCCTACTGCAATTGCATCCAGATCACTTAACTTTAGATTAGCTTGCTGCAAAAGACTATCTACCCATGGCAAAACCAGTTGGCTAGCGCCAGCCGATACCAACTCATGTCGGAGTAGTGGTGCTTGGTCACCTAAAGATAAAGCCACCGAACACCAAGCTGTTGAGGTGTCGATGGCCAATATGCGGGTCAATTTGAACTCTTTTGATTTGCTTGAAAAGCCAAATTATGAACCCAATTGAGCAATCACTTCAGGGGGAGCTTGAACCAGTTCAATTAAGACGCCTTCGCCGCTAATGGGGAACCCATCATTTCCCTTCGGGTGCACAAAAGTGATGTCATATCCAGCCGCCCCTTTACGTATGCCACCAGGCGCAAAGCGTAGACCGTTGGCAGAGAGCCATTCAACTGCCTTAGGCAAGTCATCCACCCATAAACCGATGTGATTTAAGGGGGTTTGATGGACTGCGGGCTTCTTTTGAATATCAAAGGGTTGCATCAAGTCCACTTCAATCTCATGAGCTCCTTTGCCAATGGCACAAATATCTTCATCGACGTTTTCACGCTCAGAAACGAAGGTACTTTTATATTCAAAGCCTAACAGATCCACCCATAACTTCTTGAGGCGGTCTTTGTTTTCACCGCCAATGGCTATTTGTTGAATACCCAAAATTTTAAATGGTTTAGCTGACATCATTGCTCCTTATTCAAAACGAATGATGAGTTGATCAACTGCCAAGCTATCACCCTCTTTGGCGCATATCTCCGCTACAACACCATCCTGCATGGCAGAGATGGTGTTTTCCATTTTCATGGCTTCGATGGATGCGAGTTTTTGTCCGGCCGTTACTGCCTCACCTGCTTTAACAGCAATCTTTGTTAAAAGGCCAGGCATTGGTGACATCACCAACTTAGAGGTGTCAGGCGGAAGCTTCACAGGCATACGACGTTGCAGCTCTGCACCTAATGGGCTGAGCACCATACATTCATAATGAGCGCCATCAAGAATGAGCACATAACGGACACCACGTCGCTCTACTTGTGCGGTGATTTTATGAATGCCATTAATGGTTGCATTAAGGCAAATTTGTCCTGGACGCCAATCGCTAACGATGTCATAACGACTTACGCCATCCACCTCATCGATATACACAGAATAAATTCCGTCTTTTAACTCAATCCGAATGGGCACTTCCACTGGATCATTCATCGATCCAGATTTTTTACCGGTAACCACTACAAACTTCTTCGCAATGATCATTTCATGACCGGCTAACTGGCCATCAATCATTTTGATATGCTCTAAATAGCGATAGCGCATGAAAGCAGCCAATGCAGCCAGGCGCTTGGGGTCAGCAGGCTGTACAGAATCCTTTTTAAAGCCTTCTGGATACTCTTCCGCAATAAATCCGGTTGTGAAATCGCCACTAACGAACCGCGGATGCTGCAACAAGGCAGCCTGGAATGGAATATTGGAATGAATACCTCGAATCACAAAATCATTCAAAGCAGAGCGCATTTTCTCAATTGCTTCTGCACGATCCTTGCCATGAACAATCAATTTAGCAATCATCGAGTCGTAGTACATTGGGATCTCGCCTCCCTCATACACGCCAGTATCTACACGTACACCATTGATTGATTCAGGCGGTCTATATTTCACTAAACGACCAGTTGAAGGTAAGAAATTACGAAATGGGTCATCCGCGTTGATACGGCATTCCATGGACCAACCATCTAATTTCACATCTGCTTGTTTGAATGCAAGCTTTTCACCAGCAGCCACACGAATCATCTGCTCCACCAGGTCAAGACCGGTAATCGATTCTGTTACGGGATGCTCAACTTGTAGGCGAGTGTTCATCTCCAGGAAGTAGAAAGACTTATCTTTGCCAACCACAAACTCAACAGTACCTGCAGATTGATAGTTCACCGCTTTGGCTAGGGCAACTGCTTGCTCACCCATTGCTTTGCGGGTTGCAGGATCGATAAATGGGGATGGCGCCTCTTCAATGACCTTCTGGTGACGACGCTGAATCGAGCAATCACGCTCATTGAGATACACCACATTACCGTGTGAATCGCCCAATACCTGAATTTCAATATGGCGTGGACCTTCAACAAACTTCTCTATAAAGATACGATCATCACCAAAGCTATTCATCGCCTCAGTTTTGCAAGCAGCAAAGCCTTCAGCTGCCTCTTTGTCATTAAATGCAACGCGCAGACCTTTGCCACCACCACCAGCAGATGCTTTAATCATGACTGGGTAGCCTATACCTTGAGCAATCT
>CAJEZV010000078.1 GCA_903995005.1 uncultured beta proteobacterium | reverse complement strand
CTCATTTTTAAAGCTTCTAAGGCGTAGGTCGCACGTTCGAATCGTGCTGGGCAGGCCAAATATCTTAAATCTTCAGTCGCTGTTAGCAAAGATCAATCAGTTTTCTACTGTCTTCTGCGTTTCTTCCAAGTATAGGGTTCGCCATTTGGGAATTTACCGCTAGTGATCCCATCCGCACCGAATTTTCCTGCAATCTCTAGCCCATTAAATTTGATCGTAACAAACTCACCTAAATCCTTAGCCCATTGCATAGCTTCATCCAGCGTCTTAAATTCATGCGTTTTCGAGTCATGCTCTATTGTGATCACTTGTTCAGTGATGTTACTTGGATTGACGCTATTCAATTGCAGCAGCTGAGTCGCGTAGGGCTAAAAAGTGACCACATGGTCTAGAGCAAGAGTGATGCCAATTTTTTCGCCAATTGCATGATTGTGGTGGCTCGGCACAAGGGCCAATACCTCAACCCCAGATTGCAGTTTGAGGGTGTATAAAAAATCTGCACCCCTAAATGTTTTGCTAACTACTTCTGCATGCATAGGACTATTGTCATCATGCTGAATATCATCGGCGCGGATCAGTACGTCAATCTCTTTACCAATTGCGATATTGTGACCTCGATCCATTTCAAGTTCACCGATTTCAATCTGGACTTTATCTCCAGCTAGAACTTGACCCTTTACAAATACACCACGACCAATAAAGTCTGCAACATAGCGGGTTGCTGGCTTGTGATAGAGCTCATAGGGCTCATCCCATTGAAGTATTTTTCCTTCTGCCATCACACCCACCTTGTCGGCAATGGCAAATGCCTCAACTTGATCGTGTGTCACTAAAAGAGCGGTAATGCGATTAGCCTTCAGAATATCGCGCATATCGCACGCGAGCCGCTCTCGCAACTCAACATCCAAACTAGAGAATGGTTCATCGAGAAGAATCAAATCAGGCTCTGGCGCCATTGCTCTGGCTAGTGCAACCCGCTGTTGTTGACCACCACTTAGTTCATGTGGATATGACTTAGCTTTGTCCGAAAGAGAAACTTTGCTCAGCCAATCCATTGAAACTGCATTCCTTTGTTCGCTTGGGAGATCTTGCAATCCAAAGCTAACATTTTCTAGTGCATTAAGATGAGGGAAGAGGGCGAAGTCTTGAAAGACCATACCAACACGTCTTTGGCCTGGCGGCACAAGTGTAGATGTGGAGCTTACTAGCTTAGATCTTAGGAAAATTTCACCTGATTTGAGGGGTTCAAAACCACAAATCGCTCTGAGAACAGAAGACTTTCCACATCCAGAGGATCCAAGCAGGCAGCCAATTTCACCAGCCATGAGCTCAAGATTGAGGTTTTTAATAGCAATGACGCCGTTATAACCATCCTGGCTAGGGTAGCTTACTTCAAGTCCTTGTATGGAAAGCAG
This sequence comes from uncultured beta proteobacterium, assembly GCA_903995005.1. GTDB lineage: Bacteria > Pseudomonadota > Gammaproteobacteria > Burkholderiales > Burkholderiaceae > Polynucleobacter. Next base: position 4,467 of record CAJEZV010000078.1, on the reverse strand, counting down.
TGCGTGTGCAGATTTCATTACTATAATTTTCTCACTAGTGCTAATGGTTTAATACATAGTGAGAGTCTAAACGGATTGCCGAATTCATGAAACCTATTATGGTGCCCCTTGCTGTGTTTCTATTTTTGCCACTATTTGGCTTGGTCATGCCATTTTTCTCTCCAGTAGCGGTAGGTCTTGATGTACAGACTACTAGCACTCTGAGTCATTTATGGAGCTTTGTTCTCGGTGAATATATCGTTACTACTTTGGCATTAATTTTTGGCGTTGGAGCAGGGGTATTTGTTCTAGGAGTGGGTAATGCCTGGATTATTGCCAGTTACGATTTTCCCGGAAAAAAAATATTTCAATGGGCGTTAATTCTTCCATTGGCCGTGCCAGCTTATGTCATGGCCTATCTTTTTGTGGATCTCTTGCAGTTTTCTGGCCCGATTCAGACAGCACTGCGGATTTTGCTGGGAATGGATGCCTTATGGTTTTTTCCTGATCCAAGGTCAATGGCTGGCGCAATTTGGTCTTTTTCTTTTTGTTTATATCCTTACGTATACCTCATCACGCGGACTGCATTTATAGAACGTAGTCGACGTTTGATTGAAGTTTCTGAAACACTGGGCTATAGCCCATTTCAAGGTTTTATGAACTTAGTACTTCCTATGGCAAGGCCCGCCATCTTTGCTGGCATGGCATTAGCCTTGATGGAAGTCTTGGCTGATTTTGGTGCGGTTTCTTATTTTGGCGTTCAAACTTTTGCTACCGGAATTTTTAAAGCCTGGCTTTCTTTTGGCGATCGTTTAGCGGCGGTTCAGTTGGCTTTAGGGTTATTGAGTTTTGTATTGCTCATCTTCCTTGTAGAGCAAAGTAGCCGCTCAAAGTTACGCTATTCTTCCCCCTCACAAGGTGGGTCACTGATAAAACGCCTCAGTGGTAAGAAGGCCTTTTTTGCTTTTGCATTTTGCGGGGGAACCATACTTTGTGGATTCTTGCTGCCTGCATTTGCTCTCTTACAACTACTGTTGAAGCAGGGGCTCTCTGTAGATATTCGTTATTTGGGCTGGTTGAGTAATTCATTGTCAGTTGCCTCCATTACTGCAGTGATTTCAGTAGCACTAGCGATTTTTTTCGCTTATTCAGTAAGAGTTCATGCTGAATTGAATTGGGTTAATCGTTTACTGAGCTTTGGTTATGCATTACCTGGTGCCGTTCTGGCAATTGGCGTTCTTTCATTCTTGGAGTTTTTTCAACTGGCCTGGTGGATGTCCGCTAGCTTACTGGTTTTGGTATATGCCTACTTAGTCCGTTTTTTATCCTCAAGTTTGCAAAGTGTTGAGGCGGGTCTTTCTCGAATTACGCCATCTATGGATGGTTCAGCAGCGTTACTTGGCCTTTCGAAGTCCCAGATTCTCAGAAGGGTACACATTCCCTTACTTAAACGTAGCTTGATGACAGCGGGTCTTTTTGTTTTTGTGGATGTGATGAAAGAACTGCCAGCAACGCTACTTCTGAGACCTTTTAATTTTGATACTTTAGCCGTTGCTACATACCAGTTGGCTGCCGATGAGCGGTTAGCAGAGCTTGCCTTGCCTTCACTAACCATTGTTTTGGTTAGCCTTTTGCCGGTTTTATTGCTCTCTAGGGTTATTTCTAAATCTTAATTGATAATCATTCGTATTTGTGATAAATTGAGTTTTATCTCTTTTTTATCGCAAATAGTCATGAATCAGCAGCAACTTATCAAATTTCTCGGAATCCCGCTATTTATCATGGGGCTCTTGAGCATCGGTTCAACGCAAGCTCAAGCAAACGATAAAGAATTAAATTTATATTCTGCTCGACATTACCAAACGGATGAAGCGCTCTATAGCGATTTCACTAAAAAAACTGGCATCAAGATTAATCGTATTGAAGCAGATGACAATGCATTGGCAGAAAGAATAAAAAACGAGGGCTCCAATAGTTCAGCTGACGTCATTCTCATGGTAGATGCAGCCAGATTATGGCGCGCTCAAATTGATGGTTTCTTTAAGCCCATTCATTCAAAATACTTAGAGAGCCGCATTCCGGCAAATTTACGGTCTAAACCCGATGCTGAAGGTTCTACTTGGTTCGGATTTTCAACTAGAGCACGGCTTGTGGTGTACAACAAAGCCAAGGTGAATCCACAAGATGTCGATACCTACGAGAAATTAGCTGAGCCGATCAATAAAGGTAAAGTGTGTACGCGTTCTGGCGCACATCCTTACATGCTGTCATTGATTGGTGCCATGATTGAGCGGCGCGGTGAGGTGGCTACTGAAGAATGGGCGAAAGGAATGGTCGCCAATATGGCTAGACCCCCAAGAGGCGGCGATACCGATCAAATTAAAGCTGTCGCTTCAGGCGAGTGTGGTGTTGCCCTGACAAATTCTTATTATTTGGTGCGCCTGCTTAGGTCCACTAAGCCAGAGGATCAAGAGCTCGTGTCTAAGATTGGCTTTATTTGGCCGAATCAGAAAACGACTGGAACACATATCAATATCGCTGGTGGCGGCGTTGCTAAGAATGCGCCTCATCCACAGGCAGCCATTCAGTTTTTAGAATACCTTGCAAGTGACTCTGCCCAACAATATTTCGCAGACGGAAACAACGAATGGCCAGTTGTAGCCTCAGTCAAGATTAATAATGAAGGATTGAAATTATTGGGCTCATTTAAGGCTGAAAATATTTCTGTTGCTGCTATTGGAAAAAATCAAATTGCAGCTCAAAGACTTTTGGATCGCGCTGGGTATAAGTAAGCGTTTGAATAGTCTTTTGTGATCCAAATGATCTATTAACTTAAATCATTTCTAGATTACGCCACCTTCGTTTGGGCTCATTTTTAATGCCTTCGAGGGTAGGTCGAATCTTCAAATCGTGCGCAGAGGGTCAAATATTGGTCTTTAAGCAAGTACAGCAGTGTATTCAGGCATAAAAACAGAAAAACATTTAAAGTGTTTTTATGAATGATCCAATCCATTACACCCCGGTTCAATTTTCTGATCGAGTTGCGCTCTCTTTCACTAAAGGGATGCGCTTTTTTGCGGATACCTTTTTTAAGAAACGCTATGGGCACCGTGCTGTAGTGTTAGAAACGGTTGCAGGAGTCCCTGGAATGGTTGCTGGTATGTGGACTCATTTAACCAGCCTACGGAGTATGAGGGTTGGCTATGGACCAAAGATTCGGACGCTGTTGGCGGAGGCCGAGAATGAAAGAATGCATCTCATGACCTTCATTGAGATTGCAAAGCCTAATATCTTTGAGCGCTACCTTGTCTTGATAACGCAGGCCATTTTCTGGAACTTCTTTTTCGTTATTTATGTTTTTTTTCCAAGAACGGCACATCGTATTGTGGGTTATTTTGAGGAAGAGGCAGTCTATTCCTATACCGAATACCTAAAAGAAATTGATGAGGGGCGTATAGCTAATGTACCCGCTCCAAAGATTGCAATTGATTATTGGAAGCTTGGATCCGATGCTACCCTTCGAGACGTCGTGATCGCTGTTCGCAATGATGAAGCCCATCATCGGGATACAAATCACCAATTTGCTAGCGACTACGATTCACAATCTTGTTAGGTAAGCACCGTAGTAAATCCCATACTCTCCTAGTATTGATTGGCTTAGAATGGCTTGATGATTAAAACTATCTATTTATCAAGTCTAGTGATTCTTGCTGTACTGGCGCAATCTGCCTGTAGCACCGCTAAATTGGAATCCCGTCTAGAAGCTAATCCACAGTGCAAAGACGTCTACAACGCCAAAACTGGTGCATTAATGCCATGCCCTGGTACAGACAGATCCTTTTATGTTGCTGCAGGTCTTGAAGCGCCAAGACAAACGAAATCTGCACCAGTTGTGAGCACTACGGGAGATTCCTCCCCGACAACCACTCCTACTGTTGCTACTACAACACCAATTGGCAAGGCTAAATCGCAACCTTCTCCCGCTATTCAGCCGGACTGCAAACCTACCATTCACAAGAAGACAGGGGTTAGTATGCCTTGTCCACCTCAAGATTAATTATCGCTAGGCATGAAGAATTAAATTCTTTGGCTGTTAATACTTCTTGCAACACTTTTATAGGATTCAAAATGAAGAAAATTTCTGTTGTTGCTGCGGCACTTTCTATGATGTTATTAATTGCAGCATGTAGCAATGCACCAAAACTTGCTACTGAAGCTATGCCTCGATCTGGATTTTTACCGGATTATTCCTTGTTAGTGCCAATGTCTACATCTGTTCCGGATGCACGTATTTGGAGGTACCGAATTTCCGGAGTTAATCCTGGCGTTTATACCGCTGTTATCTTAGATCCTATCTATTTAAATCAGAGCGCAACTAAAGATGTAAGCGCCGAATCAATTGCTAAAGCACGAGCAGCATTGCAAGCCTCTATCGTTGACGCAGTAAATGCTCGTGGCAATATCAAGATCGTTACTCAGCCAGGCCCA
>CAJEZV010000077.1 GCA_903995005.1 uncultured beta proteobacterium | reverse complement strand
TTTGGTTTCGATTGCGCGCTGAAACTCAATACCCGCCATTGGACCGCCAGGGTAATCATCCGGAGTGATGCCCACCACAATACCGGCATTGGCATTGCGTTCATTACGAGAATATTGACTCATCCCATTCGTCACCACGCGATTGGGCTCTGAGGTTGCCGCTACCACAGTGCCGCCAGGGCACATACAGAAGCTATAAACCGAGCGGCCATTCTTGGCATGGTGAACCAGTTTGTAATCAGCGGCACCAATGAGCTCATTACCAGCATGGGGGCCCAGGCGCGCTCTATCAATGAGCGATTGCGGATGCTCAATCCGAAAACCCACCGAGAAGGGTTTGGCCTCCATGAATACACCAGCTTCATGCAAAACCTGAAAAGTGTCGCGTGCACTGTGGCCAAGGGCTAGTACCACATGACTTGCTGGTAGATCATCATAGCCTTCAATTTTGACACCAGTTATCTGCTCATTCTGAATGTCAAAACCAATCACTTTTTGGGAGAAGCGAATCTCACCACCAAGCTCAATAATCTCTTGGCGCATTTTTTCTACTACGCCCACTAAGCGGAAGGTGCCGATATGAGGCTTAGCAACATACAGAATTTCTGCTGGCGCACCTGCCTTCACAAATTCATTAATCACTTTGCGACCGTAAAACTTCGGGTCTTTAATCTGACTCCATAACTTACCATCTGAAAAAGTCCCAGCACCGCCCTCTCCAAATTGCACATTGGATTCAGGATTGAGAATATTCTTGCGCCATAAGCCCCAGGCATCCTGAGTACGCTCCCGCACTTTCTTGCCACGCTCGAGCACAATCGGCTTAAATCCCATCTGCGCTAGCACTAGTGCTGCAAATATTCCGCAAGGGCCAAATCCAATGACTACAGGACGCAATGATTTGCCAGTGGCAATAGACTCAGGGGCTTTAGCTTTGAAGCGGTAACTTGTATCGGGTGAAGGCCTTACATGAATATCGCCATCAAATTTTTTCAAAATAGCTGCTTCATCTTTAACCGAGAGGTCTACTGTGTAGATAAAAGAGAGCGCTACATTTTTTCTAGCGTCGTAGCTACGCTTAAAGACTTCAAAGCTGATTAAGTCCTTAGCAGGCAAATTCAGGCGCTTCAGTATTGCCGCCTCCACAGCTTCTGGAGCATGGTCGACAGGCAGACGGAGTTCAGTAATACGGATCATGGGGCTCTTGGCTAGCTATATTCAGTCTCTAGGGACAAATGATACTGGTTAAAGACCAGACTACCTCGAGCAGTGAGCCATACAGGCGATAATGCGTTATGGCTCTACGCGCAACTATCCACAAAGCCGACCTTCACGTCGCAGACTCTGACCGCCACTACTATGGCAGTCACTCCCTTACCATCGCCAAGCACCCCTCAGAAACCGAAGAGCGGAAGAACGTATGAAGCTCCAGGGCAGCTAGTTGGAGATTTTCTGGCGGGTAAACCTTCAACAGAGTTTGGCAGTGTCTTGCCTTCTTATAAACCTGGTGTGCATTTAACCGATTTAGCTGAGAGCTTGCCAGCGTATGCGATTGAAGCGATTCGGGAAGCATTGCCTGCCTTTGAAAAGCAGATCAAAGGCTTTTCAATGAAGGATGCTGTCTTAACGGGTGTTGAGACCAGAACCTCTTCACCTCTCAGAATTACTCGAGGACCTAATTTTCAAAGTCTCAATATCAAGGGTCTCTATCCTGCGGGGGAGGGCGCTGGTTATGCTGGCGGCATCTTATCTGCTGGTGTTGATGGGATTAAAGTAGCAGAGGCGCTTGCTCTAGATTACTTATCACAGTAGGACTTATATTCATCTGCTTTTGATGTAGATCAAAAAAATAGACAAACTGTGTTGCTTTTAAGTTATTAAAGAATTAACAGCATCATTGCATTTGATTTACATCAAACTCATCACGATGTATCAATTCGAAAATAATCTCATCGAAATTGATAACAGAAAGAGGAATCATCATGCGTCTTAAATTACTAGTAGTGGCAATGGCTGCCGTAGCTTCCTTAGCTCCAATTGCAGCGCATGCGCAATCTGCAGAAGAAAATCCATGGATGGTGCGTGTGCGTGCTGTCTATGTTGATTGGCAGAATGGACAAGCAAATGGCTCCTCAACAGCTGCTGGCGTTCAAACAAATAATATCAATGCACAAAATCAATGGCTTCCTGAATTTGATGTTTCCTATTTCTTTACCAAGAATATTGCTGCAGAGTTAGTATTGAGTTATCCACAGCCTGTGAACATCAATTCCAATCTCACTTCAGGCCCTACCGGCACAATCAATGCCTTGCCACCATCACTCTTATTGCAATACCATTTCACAGAATTAGGTGCGCTGAAGCCTTATGTTGGCGCTGGTGTGAATTACACTATTTTTGGCAATCGAAATAACTTCTCATTTAGTGGTGTTAGTAATGCTTTAACTGTTGGGCAGTCTAGCTTTGGATTTGTAGGTCAAATTGGTGCAGATTACATGATCGATAAAAACTGGGGTGTTAACGTAGATTTGAAATATGCCACTATGAGTACCACTGTTACCGGTCAAAATGCAGTAGCAGGTCAAGATCTCGGTAAATTAACTTTGAATCCATTAATGCCAGCTGTTGGCGTGACTTATAAGTTTTAAGAATATAGTTCTTAGCTCTTGAGGCGGGGCCCCTAAGGGGCCCTATTTTTTGGGCAATTCCAGAAATCACGCCTCTTTCTTAGAAGTGACGATAATGTCGCCATGGCTTTAATCGTACTTACTGATGCAAAACTGGCTTTCGGCCACGTAGACCTCCTTGCAAATACTGCTTTTTCACTGGAATCGGGTGAGCGTGTTGGCTTAATTGGGCGCAATGGCACTGGCAAATCTTCTCTTCTGAAGATCTTAGCTGGCATTGAAAAAATGGATGATGGACTTTTGCAATATCAACAAGGTCTCAGAATCGCTTATGTCCCTCAAGAGCCCATCTTTGATGCTGAAGAAACAGTATTTGATGCCGTCTCTAAGGGCGTTGCACAAGCTAAGGCTCTGCGTGAAGAGTATGAGGCGCTGAGTGTGGGAGACTGGGATGATGCTTCTCATCACCGTTTAGATGAAGTGCAGTCTCAATTAGAGGCGCTGAGCGGGTGGAATTGGGAGCAACGCGTTCATGAAACTCTGGATCGCCTGCATTTAGAGGCAGATGTCAAAATCAGCACCTTATCTGGTGGAACCAAAAAACGGGTAGCACTCGCACGAGCTTTAGTGGAAATGCCCGATGTCTTGCTCTTGGATGAGCCAACCAACCACTTAGATTTAGATTCCATTGCTTGGTTAGAAGAGCTTTTAAAAGAATATCAAGGCTCTGTCATTCTGATTACCCATGATCGTGCCTTCTTAGATAATGTTTGCACACAAATTGTGGAGCTAGATCGTGGCATCTTGCGCAGCTATCCCGGTAACTTTACGCAATATGAGGTTCTCAAAGAGCAAGAGCTCAATGCAGAGTCCTTAGCGAATGCTAGAGCGGATAAGTTACTAGCCCAAGAAGAGGTGTGGATCAGAAAAGGGGTTGAGGCTCGCCGGACACGAAGCGTAGCCCGTATTGCCCGCTTAGAAAAACTTCGCACTAGCCGCGCTGAACGCAGAGATGCAATGGGTCAAGTGAAGTTAGCTGTCTCGGCCGGTGATCGCAGCGGCAAGATTGTGGCTGATCTTCAAAACGTCAGCAAGTCTTACGATAGACCGATTGTGCAGGACTTCACGGCAACCATTTTGCGTGGCGATAAAGTGGGCTTGCTTGGTCCTAACGGTGCCGGCAAGACAACGCTGCTTAAATTGATTCTGGGGACGATTGTGCCTGATTCAGGAAGCGCTACGATGGGTACTCGTATTGAAGTGGCGTATTTTGATCAAATGCGCGAAGGTCTTGACCTCAATGCTTCGCTTGAAGACTACATTAGCCCAGGCAGCGAATGGATTGAAATCAATGGCAATAAAAAACACGTTAAGAGTTATTTGAGTGATTTCTTATTTGCACCAGAGCGGACCAATTCACCGGTGAGCACTTTATCGGGCGGTGGGCGTAATCGTTTGTTATTAGCCCGTTTGTTTGCAAGACCGGCAAACGTCTTAGTATTGGATGAGCCAACCAATGATTTAGATATTGATACCTTAGATTTGCTCGAGCAATTACTGCAAGACTATAAGGGCACCGTCTTTTTAGTGAGTCATGATCGTTATTTCTTGGATAACGTTGTCACCAGCATTATTGCTCATGAAGGTGATGGATTTTGGCGTGAGTACGAAGGTGGCTATGAGGATTGGAAAATTCAAAAAGCACGTTCAGACAAAATCCGCGCCAATAATACAAAGATTGTGGCTAAGGCAGAGCCTAAGGCCGAAGCCAAGCAAGAGCCTAAAGTAGAGGTAAAGCTAGCAGTGAAGAATGGAGTGCAAAAACTCAACGGCAAAGAGCGCCAAGAGTTAGAAACTTTACCTTTGCAAATCGAAGAGCTGGAAACAGAACAGGCCGATATCGGAATTGCGATGAGTAATCCCGATTTATATAAGAATGAGCCTGAGCTGGCTGCAAGCATGCAAGCTCGTTTAACAGAGATTACTGCGCGGTTAGATCAAAAGCTACAACGCTGGGAGCAGCTTCTCAGTCGCTCGGAGTCTTAGGCCCTCTTATTTAAGGTTTAGACGTGTACGAAGTTGGGCGATTTCGTCTAAGAGATCAAGTGCTAGGGCAACACCGGGAACATTTAATTCCAGATCATGTGTGAGGTGTGCTGCGGTCTTGGCTCTTCTCAAAGAGTCTCCGCTAAAGCGCCAGTCTTCAGGAGATGAGCCCGCAGGACTCAGAACGCCTTCTGATACCCAGGACATAATCAATTCTTGAGGAGTACGGGAGGCATGTGAGAGCTCAACAATACTCATATGCACTTCATTTTCGACAACGCTCGCTTCGATCCAAGTGGTATTTAACTTTGCCATCTTCATCATCCCTTCAAGTGAGATCTAGGATTGAAATCAAAAGCCTTTTCAAAGTGTTGATAGGCTTCTTTTTGTGAATCTGTATTTGCTGGTGGCAGTGCAATCGTAGGAACTACATAAAGATCACCGGGCTCAGTACTTGGAATCCCTTTACCTTTCAGGCGCATCTTGCGACCAGCAACAGTACCTGCTGGGATTTTTAATTCTAGTGTTAAGCCTGCTGGTGTTGGTACATTGACTGTGGTGCCTAGAGCTGCTTCCCAGGGTGCTAGAGGAAGATCGATAAAAACATCCTTACCATCTACTCGATAAATTGCATTTGGATGGAAATCAATCTCTAAATACAGATCGCCCGCTGGGCCTTGCCCAATGCCGGGACCACCTTGTCCTGAGAGACGTAAATTTTGACCAGATTTAATCCCTTTAGGAATGCTGACGTCTAGTTTACGTTCTTGAGTGCTGACATGGCCATTAGCATCTTGCACTGGCATATGCAAAGCAATAGTCCGTTTAGCGCCGTTGTATGCATCGGCAAGATCAATCAATATTTTGGCGTGATGATCCTGGCCTTTGAAGTTCATGCCTTGTTGTGATTGGCCACCGCGACCACCTTGGCGATGCTTTCCTCTACCAAAGAGAGATTCAAAGAATTCACTTTGATCACCCTCAAAGCCTCCACCATAACCTGGGTGGCCACCATTAAATCCATTATCAGAATATTCAAAGCCCTCATTCCAATTTGGGGGAGGGGTGAAATCTTGACCGTTTTTCCAATTAGCACCGAAGCGATCGTATGCTGCGCGCTTCTCGGTGTCTTTTAAAACCGCATACGCCTCACCGATTTCCTTGAACTGCTCTTCAGCACCAGCTTCTTTATTCACGTCTGGGTGATATTTGCGAGCAAGCTTACGGTAGGCAGCTTTAATTTCTGCTTCGGTAGCGGAGCGTGCCACCCCGAGTGTTTCGTAGTAATCCCTAAATTTCATAAGTCTGTATTAATCCTCATACATTAATTCTTGCTGAGCTAGTGATGAATTCTACAGTCCTATTAGCTCATAACCCCGATTTGCCAAGGAACAAATTCATAGTCTCCTAGGCCAAGTAGTTCGCTCTTAGAGGACAGATCGGAAGAGCGTCGTGTAGGGAAAGAGTGTTCATCCTTGTGTAGATCTCG
>CAJEZV010000076.1 GCA_903995005.1 uncultured beta proteobacterium | reverse complement strand
TCCATTATTGGCGATGCAGTTGATAATGTGCCGGGTGTTCCAAAAGCGGGACCTAAGACAGCAAATAAATGGCTAGCAGAATTTGGTGATCTTGATCATTTAATGGCCAATGCTGATCAGGTAAAAGGTGTTGTTGGAGAAAATCTACGAGCCTCATTGGATTGGTTGCCTCAAGCGCGTCAGCTCATTACCGTTAAAACCGATTGTGATTTATCTCCGCATTTACCGGGTTTAGATGATCTTCATGCGAAATCTGAAGATGCCGCTTTACTGCGAGAGCTGTTTGAACGTTATGCCTTTAAGACTTGGTTGCGAGATGTTGAAAAACAGCTGACAAGCCAGCCCCATGGGGCTCCTGAGGCTACCTTTGACTTAGCTGGTACGCCAATCGCTAATCAAGTAGTCGATGAAAGCGCCTCGTCTAAAAAATCTGCAGTGATTGCAAGCTCGCCCACTAAAGATTTATCGCAAGACACCAAAGATTTGCAAGATGCCATCATCAAAAATTATGAATGCATTACTGATGAAGCAGGTCTTGATAAGTGGTTAAAGAAAATTGAGTCTGCAGAACTCACGGCTGTCGATACTGAGACTACTAGCCTTGATGCCCTTGCTGCAGAGTTAGTGGGCATTTCACTATCGGTAAAGCCAGGTGAGGCTTGCTACATTCCGGTAGCGCATCGTAATGGCGAGGTTCAACTTCATCGTGATGCCGTACTTGCGAAATTAAAGCCTTGGCTAGAAAGTAAGACACATTTAAAGCTTGGACAAAACCTCAAGTACGACGCACATATCTTTGCGAATTATGGAATCACCTTAAGCGGTGTTGCATTTGATACCTTACTAGAGTCTTACGTATTGGAGTCACATCTTCCCCACAATATGGATAGCTTGGCAGAGCGTCATCTGGGTATGAAGACGATTCGTTATGAAGAGGTCTGCGGCAAAGGCGTCCATCAAATTGGCTTTGATCAAGTTGATCTCAAGATCGCTACAGACTATGCCGCAGAAGATGCAGACATTACTCTCCGCCTCCATTTAGAGCTCTGGCCGCAGATTCAGGAAAGCCCTGGATTGTTGTATGTCTATGAAAAGATTGAAATGCCAGCAATGCGGGTACTTGGCATCATGGAGCGCAATGGTATTCGAATCGACTCTGCATTATTGGCCAAGCAAGGTCAGCAGGTTGGTAAGCGCCTTCTCGAGTTGGAAGGCGAGATACATAAGCTTGCTGGACAACCCTTCAATATTCAGTCGCCCAAACAGATTGCTGAAATCTTATTTGTTCAACTGGAATTACCGGTGATTAAGAAGACTCCGTCTGGAGCGCCATCTACTGATGAAGAGGTTTTGCAAAAGTTAGCAGAAGATTACCCTTTGCCAGCCCGCATCTTGGACTATCGTAGTTTGGCTAAGTTGATGTCTACCTATATTGAGAAACTGCCGCGCATGGCTGATCCGAAAACGGGTCGTGTGCATACCAATTTCTCGCAAGCCACCGCTGTGACGGGGCGCTTAGCCTCTAGCGATCCCAATTTACAAAATATTCCCGTGCGGACCGAAGAGGGTCGTCGTATTCGTGAGGCATTTGTGCCAGCCGATGGTTGTAAATTACTGTCGGCAGACTATTCTCAAATTGAGTTGCGCATCATGGCGCATATTGCTGAAGATGACAATCTATTAGCCGCCTTTAGAGAAGGCAAGGATGTTCACCAAGCAACCGCCGCTGAGATTTTTGGTATTCCATTAGATGAAGTGAGTTCTGAGCAACGCCGCTATGCCAAGGTCATTAATTTTGGTTTGATCTACGGTATGAGTGCATTTGGTTTGGCTGGCAATTTGGGTATCGAGCGCTCCGCAGCCCAAAACTATATTGCTAAATACTTTGACCGTTACCCTGGGGTTGCTCAGTACATGGAGCACACTCGTTTAGAGGCTAGAGAGAATGGTTACGTGGAAACGGTCTTTGGGCGCCGTCTTTGGTTGCCAGAGATCAAAGGTTCGAATGGTCCACGTCGCCAGGGGGCTGAACGCGCTGCAATTAATGCTCCGATGCAGGGCACTGCCGCAGATCTCATTAAATTAGCCATGATTGCAGTTGAGGATTGGCTTGAAAAAGAGCAATTGCAAACAAAATTACTGCTTCAGGTGCATGACGAACTGGTGTTTGATGTCCCGATGGACGAAATCGAACTTCTGCAGGCTAAATTACCCGGTTTGATGTGTAATGTTGCCGAATTAAAGGTACCCTTAGTAGTTAGTATTGGCATTGGCGATAATTGGGAAGAAGCGCATTAGAAACAGAGATGAGGAGATAGAAATGACTGAAAAAATACAGAATAGTAGAAGAGGCTTCATGAAGACTTCGGCGATAGGCGCCCTTGGCGTTGGATTTGTGGCGGCATCTGAGCCGGTTCTAGCCGCTGCCATTGAGACCGACTTCAACGGTCTTAAAGCTGGTGAGGAAATGATTCCAGTAGGAAGTTTTCAAATGCCTGCTTACGTGTCGCGCCCTGAAAAATCCAAAGGATCTTTGCCCATCATTATTGTGGTGAGTGAAATCTTTGGCGTACATGAATATATTGCAGATATCACAAGACGTTTTGCAAAGCTGGGCTATCTTGCGATAGCGCCTGAGAAATTCATTCGTGCTGGCGATCCTAATTCCTATGGAACAGTGGCAGAGATTCAAAAGAATATTGTGGCCAAAACTCCAGATGCGCAGGTCTTAATTGATTTGCAGGCTGCCTTGGTATGGGCTGGCAAAAATGGCGGTGATCTGAAAAGAGTAGGCGTCACAGGCTTTTGTTGGGGTGGTCGTATTACTTGGCTTTCTGCAACCTTGCCGCAAGTACGTGCCGGTGTTGCTTGGTATGGCCGCTTGATTGGCGAGAAGACTGAAGGCAATCCTCGTCATCCAGTAGAAATCGCTGCTGACTTAAAAGCCCCAGTGCTTGGCCTGTATGGCGGTGCCGATACCGGCATTTCATTAGAAAGCGTTGATCAGATGAAAGCAGCATTAGCACAAGCTGGTGCTAAGAATCCTGCTGCTAAAGCATCTCAATTTGAGGTGTATCCAGATGCTCCGCATGCATTCCATGCTGACTATCGTGCAACCTATCGTGAGGGCCCTGCTAAAGATGGTTGGGAGAAGTGCATCGCTTGGTTTAAGAAAAATGGAGTAGCTTAATCCGCATGACTGTTCTGCAAACCATTCTCGTGGTGACCGCCTTAGCAGGGGCTGCTAGCGTATTAGTGGCCGCTACTTTTTCAGTAGCGTTGCTCGCTAAGATGGTCAACAACATGGTGAGTTTGTCAGTCGGTATTCTGCTGGCCACAGCTTTGCTGCATTCATTACCAGAGGCATTCAGCATGGAGGGTACAAGCCCTCAACTATTGTTTGCCGCATTGCTTGCTGGACTTTTGGGCTTCTTCTTGCTTGAGAAAATTGCCTTACTACGTCATGACCATCATCATGAAGGTGATGGTCATCACCACCATCATGGGCATGATGCCGAGAATGCAGGGCGTAGTGGCTGGATGATTTTGGTAGGCGATGGCATTCATAATTTTGTCGATGGTATTTTGATCGCTGCTGCATTTATGGCTGACTATCAGGTTGGCATTTTTACTGCAATAGCGATCATCGCTCATGAGATTCCGCAAGAGATTGGTGACTTTATTGTGTTGCTCAATGCAGGATTTTCAAAAACTCGTGCATTGTTATACAACCTGATTTGTGGATTAGCGGCAGTACTCGGCGGAGTATTGGCCTATTTCTTCTTAGAGAAGGCGCACGCTGCGATGCCTTATCTTCTGGTGATTGCATCGAGTAGTTTTATCTATATCGCAGTGAGTGATTTAATTCCACAAATGCACCGCCGCCCTCATTGGGTGGAGTCATTGCGTCAAACAGTTCTGATAGCGTGCGGCGTAGGATTCGTAATCTTGCTATCGCTGCTGCATTAATAATTTAATCGGTAGCGACCGGTCGTATAGGATCGGCACACCATTCACTCCAGCTGCCCGCATAAAGACGAGAGCCTCTTAGGCCAGCAACTTCCATTGCTAAAAGATTGTGGCAGGCAGTGACACCCGAACCGCACTGATGAATCACTTCGGATGGCTTTCTGGATCCAAGTTGATCTACAAAATCTTTAAAGAGCTGCTCTGGTGTTTTAAATGCCGTTGCCGAAAGATTCTCTTTAAAGAAACGATTTGCTGCGCCTGGAATATGTCCGCCAATAGGATCTAAGGTTTCGTTCTGACCATGAAAGCGATCATTTGCTCTGGCATCCAGTATGAGATTTTTCTGAGCTTGAAGATTGCCCACTACTTCATCAACTAGGACTAGGCCAACATAAGGCATCGGCTCAATTGCTTGGGATGTCGGGGTTGGTTTGCGGGGCATGGTGCCCATTGGACCATTCCAAGCATCTAGACCGCCATCCAAAACACGGACATTGGCATGTCCAGTCGCCTTGAGCATCCACCAAAGGCGGCTGGCATACACCGATCCTTGTTTATCGTAAGCGACAACTAAGGTATTTGGACCAATACCTAAACGCGCTTTGGTTTTAGCCCATGCTTCAGGAGAGGGGAGTGGGTGTCGACCATTGCTGCCTGTTTTGCTACCCGACATATCTTGATCAAGATCGACATAGATAGCGCCAGGAATATGACTCTCTTCGTAGGCTTTTCTACCAGCCTCTGGATTAGCTAGATCAAAGCGGCAATCGCAGAGTAAAACATTCTCGCCACTATTGAGGATTTCTTCTAACTGGTTGGCACTAATGAGAGGAGTCATATAGCTTCCTATATTGAAGGCAGAGTTGTTGAAGAGTATTTCTGAATTATGCGCCCTGAAAGTTCATGACGCGACGGTACCACTCATGAAAATGCTGCATACCATCTTCCATCGGACTTTGATAGGGGCCAACCTCATTAATGCCCCGCGCAAACAGGGCTGCACGACCTTGGTCCATGCGTTCGCCAATCTCATCATCCTCAATACAGGTTTCCATATAAGCAGCACGCTCTGCTTCTACAAACTCGCGCTCAAATAAGGCAATTTCTTCTGGGTAATAGAATTCAACAATATTGCGGGTTCTATTCGGGCCAATTGGGTGCAGTGCAGAAACGCAGAGAACACCTGGGTACCACTCCACCATGACATTGGGATAGTAGGTCAGCCAGATTGCCCCGTGGCGTGGAGCTTTGCCGCCAAAATGGCGCAAGACTGCGTCGTGCCAGTTGCGATAGGTAGGTGATCCTGGGGTTTGTAAATCTTTATGAATGCCAACAGTTTGTACGCTATGCCAATCGCCAAATTCCCAATGCAAATCTTCACAAGAAACAAACTTACCTAAGCCGGGATGAAACGGCACAACATGGTAATCCTCTAGATAGACTTCAATGAAGGTTTTCCAGTTGTAGTTGCAATCGTGTACTTCAACGTGGTCAAGAATATAACCATCAAATTTGAGATCGTCAGCTACACCCAGTTTTGCCAGATCAGTGCGCACATCGCGCGGACCTTCAAATAGAAGTCCTTGCCAATTTTGCAAAGGGGACTTCCCGAGATTTAAACAAGGCTTGTCCTCAAAGTGTGGTGCGCCTAATAAATTTCCGCCTAAGTCGTAAGTCCAGCGGTGAAGTGGGCAAACGATATTGTCTGCTTTACCTTTGCCATTGAGCATGAGTGCTTGGCGATGACGGCAGACATTGGAAAGTAGCTCGACACCAGATTCATTGCGAACCAAGATGCGACCTTCATTTTCTGCGCTTAAAGTTTGATAAGAGCCCATTTCAGGCACCATGAGTTCGTGGCCAATATAGCCTGGGCCCTGCTTAAAAAGCAGTTCAATTTCCCGCTGATACAGCTCAGCGTCAAAATATGCCGAAACCGGCAGTTGCAGATTGGACGGCGCAAGCTTCTGCGCGGTAGCCAGATTAGTCATTCTCCCCACCCCCGAAAACGTCAGCCGAAGCTAAGCGGAATAACCAATCCAACCATCGACGGATCGATATTGGAAAGGAAGGGATGGATTATACCCATCCGAGGGGCTTCTCGCTTTAAGATGTAGGGCTATTAGCACAGGAAATCAGAAAGAATCAGCTTATGCCAGCCAAAAAGTCAGAGACTCAAAAATCAGGCCTTGAGGTCCAAATTGACCCAGATCTTCGCTACGAGCAAGCTGTGAAAGAGCTCGAAAAGCTGATTTCAGATATGGAGTCAGGTAAATTTTCTTTGGAAGAGACTCTTT
>CAJEZV010000075.1 GCA_903995005.1 uncultured beta proteobacterium | reverse complement strand
GCAGTCTCCAATTTAATTTTTTGAGCAAGTGCCTCTGGAGTGCCGGGTTGAGTTTCAAAACCCATTGCAGAAAAGCGCTCAATCACATCTTTAGATTTGGCCGCCTCATTAATCACTTTATTGAGTTTAAGAATCGCATCTTTGGGCATATCAGCAGGTCCGAATACAGCAAAAAAGGCGATTAATTCATAACCCTTAATACCAAGAGCCTCATTCACAGTAGGTAATTCCGGAATAGCCGGTGAGCGCTTCAGAGATGTCACTGCGAGGCCTCGGATTTTGCCTGCCTGTACTTGTGGCAAGCTCACTCCAAAGTCAGAAGTGAACATGTTGACTTGTCCACCGATAACATCTGTCATCGCATTTGGGCCGCTCTTGTAAGAGACCCCGGTCATTTTGATGTCTGCCGCACTAGCTAGCATTTCTGAGGAAACCCGCTGCGATGTACTGGCATAAGCAAAAGTCATTTTTCCAGGATTGGCTTTAGCAAGCGATACAAATCCATTTAGTGATTTAGCGGGTACATCATTATTAATAGCAATAATGAGCGGTGCTGAACCAAAATACCCAATTGGCGCAAAAGCAGTCTCTTGGTTGTAGGGTAAGTTTTTGACTAAGCTTTTGAGTGCGGCATTCGTACTATTGGTTCCAAACAAAATCGTGTAACCATCTGCGGGTGCTTTAGCAACAAAATCAGCCCCAATCAATCCATTAGCTCCTGGACGATTTTCAATGACTACTGGTTGGCCTAAAAGTTCAGACATCTTCGCTGCGAAAGCCCGACCAATTTGGTCGGTTGTGCTGCCTGGAGCAAATGGAACAATGGCCTTAATGGGTTTGGATGGGTAGTTATCGGCCAGCGCCAGGGTGCTACTAAGGCTAATAGAAAGGGCAGCGCCCAGTTTGATTAAATTCCCTAAAATACGATTATTTTTCATGCTGTCTCCATCAGTTTTTCTTAGTGTAGCGGGTCTTGGCTATTAGGGCGAGTAGAATGGGTTCACGTTTTTACTGATACTTTATGCGCTTTCGATCGGTTGGTTACACCCCCCTCATGCTCATGGCACAAACCTGTGCTTTATTGGGCTTTGCATGCTACGCAGTAGTTCTCACTACCTTGCAAGAGGAGTGGCATTTAAGTAATTTGGAGTCTGGCTTAATTGCGAGTGCATTTTTCTTTGGGTATATGTTGGCGGTTCCATTGGCAACCGCATTAACCGATCGAGTCGATGCACGTAAGGTCTATCTAATCGGCGGCCTCTCTGCGACCTGCGGTCTTTTAGGCATGGGTCTATTAGCATTCAATTTTTGGACGGCATTATTTTTCATGGCGATCAATGGCGCTGGTCTTGCTGGAACTTATATGCCTGGACTCAAAATTTTGTCAGACCGAATTCAGTCTGGTGAGCTTACGCGTCATATTGCCTTCTATACCGCCTTCTTTGGGATTGGTACTGGATTTTCTTATTTATGTTCAGGCTGGATCTTAAGTGTGCTTGGATGGCATTATGTCTTTGGCATCATCGCAATTGGACCGTTAACAGCATTTTTGATTGTGTTGCTGTTGATTCCTCCGCTGCAACATGAAAAGTGGAAGGGATCAATCCAAATTCGTTTGCGTGACATCTTTCCGATTCACAAATGGAAATTAGTATTACAAGACAAAAAAGCCTCAGGATTTATTTTTGGGTATACCGCCCATTCCTTGGAGCTATTTGCATCGAGAAGTTGGCTCGTAGCCTTCTTCGTATTTTGTGCTGCGGTGTCTGGAGACTCATTTATCTTGGCGGCCACAACTTTAGCAGGGGTCATTAATTTCTTTGGTGTGCCTGCTTCTATTCTCGGTAATGAGATTGCACTTCGTATAGGGCGTCAAAAGTGGGTGTGTATTGTGATGCTCACGAGTGCAGTTTTAGGAATTGCGCTAGCTTGCTCTACAGGTCAATCTTGGTGGCTGATTGTTGCTTTTGCTATTGGACATGCCATTTTTATTATGGCTGATTCCGCAACCTTAACTGCGGGCTTAGTCATTAGCGCCAAAGAAGATATTAAAGGCGCTGCAATGGGTTTACATTCTCTGATGGGCTTTGGTGGCGGTATGTTAGGCCCTGCGATTTTTGGTTTTGTCTTGGATATTTCAGGTTCACGTTCATCACAAGCTGCATGGGTTTGGGCTTATGTCGCTGTGGTCATATGGGGTGTTCTATTTGTTTTATATGAGCGTCGTAATGGCTGGGCTGGTAAAGCGGCTCAATGAGTAAGACGCTGACTTGTTATCACTGCTCCAGCCCAATTTCGCCTAGCGAATTAATAGAATCAGACTTAGCTGGCGTACGCCATGTGTTTTGTTGTCCTGGTTGTATGGCGATCGCCCAAACTATTCATGGCGAAGGCTTAGAAGTTTTTTATACAAGGCGTGTGCAGTCCAGTGAAAAACCTGCTACCTACCTTGTTCTTAATGAAATCCCAGAAAAACTGAAGCCCTATGATGACCCCTCTTTACTGGGACGTTTTACGAGACCCTCTGGCGATATAGGTGATCTAGAAACTACTCTACGTTTAGAGAAAATTCGATGTGCAGCATGCGTTTGGTTATGCGAGCAACATCTACGACGTATCGATGGTGTGAAAGATGTACAGATTAATTACGTCACACAAAAAGTAATTGTGCGCTTCTCACCAAGCAAAACAAGTCTAGCAAGATTACTTTTTGAGATCGAGCGTGTTGGTTATGAAGCCTGGCCTTTTGAACCATCTTTAGTTTTAGACCGCATAAAAAAAGAGCGACGGCAATTACTCACGCGTCTAGGTGTAGCAATGCTAGGCATGATGCAAGTCATGATGTATGCGTGGCCCACTTATGCTGGTGCGGACATTACGCCAGAGTTTGATTTGTTACTAGGTTGGACTAGTTGGGCTCTTACAGTGCCAGTAATGGTGTATTCCGCGGGGCCTATCTTTCAGACTGCATGGCGTAGTGTGCAGTCATTTAGGAAAACTCATATGCTGGGCATGGATGTACCCATTGCTATTGCTTTGGCTTTAGCGTTTACAGCCGGCACGATTAATCTAATCACGGGTTCGGGCCAGAGTTATTTTGATTCAATCACCATGTTTGTGGCATTTATTCTGGCTGCACGATATGTTGAGTTGCTGGCAAGACAAGATGCACAAGGTGGTGCAGAAGCACTTGCAAAGCAATTACCTGCAACTTGTGAGCGTGCAATCAATTTTCCAGCATCCCAAGAAATTGAGGTAGTGCCAGTGGTTAATTGCAAGTCTGGTGAAGTACTACGTGTATCACCTGGCGAAGTGGTTCCCGCAGATGGCGTCTTAATTGAAAATCCCAGCGCACTAGATGAATCTTTACTCACTGGAGAATCTAAGCCGGTAGAAAAAAAGATTGGCGACCCTGTTTATGCAGGAACGCATAACATTCTCAACCCTTTATTTATGAGAATTGATACCGTTGGGCAATCTACCCGCATTGCGGGTATTGCATCATTATTGGATCAAGCATTACTTGCCAAGCCAGTCATGGTAAGTCTGGCTGAGAAGTGGGCGGCATACTTCGTTGCTTTCTTATTGCTGAGCGCATTTATCTCATCAGCAATTTGGCTATATTTTGATCCTAGCCAAGCTTGGACTGTATTGGTTTCTGTCTTGGTAGCCAGTTGCCCCTGCGCTCTATCGCTTGCTGTACCGACAGCTATGGCAGCAGCACAAGGTGCGGTGACTAAGCTGGGTTTACTCATTGTGCGTGCTCATGTTCTTGAGGGCCTGGTTAAAGCAACTGATCTTGTATTGGATAAGACTGGTACTGTAACAATGGGTCAGCCCGAGTTACAAGAAATTATCCATTTACGAGCCGGCTGTCGTCGTGAAGATGCGCTTGCCCTGGCGGCAGCATTAGAGGCCGGTCAAAGACATCCTCTAGCCCTTTCTCTATTATGTGCAGCCCAGTTGGAGGGTTTGGTATTGCCAAGTTTGAATGATCCAGTGATCAATCAATTGGGTAAGGGTTTAAGTTCAGGCCCATATCGCTTGGGTAGCGCAGCTTGGCTCGGGGTAGAGAAGGATGGAAGTGTGGGGCAGTATGGTCAAGTGCATTTAGTGGATGAGCAAGGGCTGATTGCGAGCTTTATTTTCTTGGATACACCAAGACCAGGGCTGGCGCAATTTCTGAAGACGGTTAAATCCCGAAACATTCATGTGCACTTAGTTTCTGGTGATGATCCAGCAACAGTTGCTTGGTGGGCACATCATGTAGGCATTGAAAATTATCGAGGTGGCTGTACCCCTGAGGATAAGTATGACTATATTGAGCGTCTGCAAAAAGATCATCATTTTGTATGGGCAGTTGGTGATGGAGTAAACGATGCGCCATTATTGGCGCGCGCAGATATCTCAATTGCAGTTGGGGCTGGGGCTCCTTTGGCTGCTGCTGGTGCAGATGCCATTCTGACCGCCGTATCCTTAGAGCCTTTGGCAAAAACTCTGCGATTAGCCGATAAGACTCAAGCAATCATTAAGCAAAATTTATTGTGGGCGCTCATTTATAACTTGCTTGCCATTCCGGCTGCGATGATGGGCTTAGTCAATCCCTGGGTGGCCGGCATCGGAATGTCTTTATCTTCACTTGCGGTCACTTTAAATGCCTGGCGTTTACGAAAAGCTTAGACTATAGGAATGGAAAGCTTATTTCTTTTGATCCCTTTGTCCTTGGTTTTGGTGGGTCTCCTGGCGTGGATTTTGCACTGGTCAATTAAGAGTGGCCAGTTTGATGATTTAGATGGTCCAGGCCAGTCCATTCTGATGGATGATGATGCTCCGCCGCCCAAGAAAGTCAGTGAAAACTCTCAAAAATAGCTATATAGAAATTCAATCTTTCTGAATTCTCCAAGCTGCTGATGGGTTAGTCGATATTTTGCCCCACCCTTTTTGATATAGATCAAATTCCCTTCTAAGCCTTACTTTGATAATCAATCCAGTCTATTTGGATTATGTCGCTGTTTGGTCACAAAAAAGGAGAAACCATGGGACTTACCGTGGGGAGCAATCAAGATACCTTCAATTACAAGGTTGTCAGCCAATTTGCCATCGTTACCGTGCTTTGGGGAATTGTTGGCATGCTCGTGGGGGTCATCCTCGCAGCCCAGCTGATCTGGCCTGAAATTACTTTTAATATTCCATGGCTTAGCTATGGTCGCCTACGTCCTTTACATACCAATGCAGTCATTTTTGCCTTTGGTGGTTCTGCCTTATTTGCAACGTCCTACTATATCGTTCAGCGTACTTGTCAGGTACGACTATTCTGTGACAAGCTGGCAGCATTTACCTTTTGGGGTTGGCAAGCTGTCATTGTTGCTGCAGCCATCACTTTGCCATTAGGTATCACCACCTCCAAGGAGTATGCAGAACTAGAGTGGCCAATTGACTTATTAATTACCGTAGTTTGGGTTGCCTACGCAATCGTATTCTTTGGTACTGTGATTAAGCGTAAGACGAAGCATATTTATGTTTCAAACTGGTTCTTTGGCGCATATATTTTGACGATTGCTGTATTGCATATCGTTAACAACATTGAGATGCCAGCAAGTCTGTTTAAGTCTTATTCAGCATATGCTGGTACGCAAGATGCCATGATTCAATGGTGGTATGGACATAATGCAGTGGGGTTCTTCTTGACCACTAGCTTCTTGGGCATGATGTACTACTTCATTCCAAAGCAAGCCGAGCGTCCAATCTACTCATATCGCCTATCTATTGTTCACTTTTGGGCTTTGAACTTTACCTATATGTGGGCAGGCCCTCATCACCTACAACACACCTCATTGCCAGACTGGACTCAGTCTTTAGGAATGGTGTTCTCACTGATCTTATTGGCTCCCTCATGGGGTGGCATGATTAACGGCATCATGACTTTATCTGGTGCTTGGTATAAATTGCGTCGTGACCCCATCCTGAAATTCTTGGTAGTGGCATTGTCTTTCTACGGAATGTCTACCTTTGAGGGTTCGATGATGTCGATTAAGACTGTGAATAGCTTGTCTCATTACACGGACTGGACTATTGGCCACGTTCACTCTGGTGCTTTAGGTTGGGTTGCCATGATCACCATCGGCTCTCTCTATTATCTTATTCCACGTTTAGTAGGCCAGCGCGATATGTACAGCACCAAGTTAATCGAAGTGCATTTCTGGATTGCAACCATTGGTGTAGTGATTTATATCGCTGCAATGTGGATTGCTGGTGTGATGCAAGGTTT
>CAJEZV010000074.1 GCA_903995005.1 uncultured beta proteobacterium | reverse complement strand
ATGGAAGAGATGTCAGCAGAGTTCCGTAAGCGTGGCAGTGAGATTTATCAGTAAATTGACCTGGGCTGATGGTGAATAGCGCTTCGTTCTCGAATAGCAAGTACGCGATTGTCGGTGGCGGCCTAATGGGCCGCCTACTGGCAGTAGCGCTTGCCCGGCAAGGCGCTCAAGTAGAGCTTTTTGATAAAGGTCACTCCAACGCCAGTGGTGCTGCCGCACGCATTGCAGCAGCTATGCTGGCTCCACTTGCTGAATCTGCTATTACAGAAGATTCAGTTGTGCGCATGGGCATTCATAGTCTGCCGCGCTGGAAGGAGTTGATCAGTCAATTATCAACCCCAGTATTTTTTCAACAAGATGGCACATTGATCTTATGGCATCGGCAAGACACTAGTGATGCAGAACGATTTACTGCCCACTTAGAGCGCAACTGCCGCAACAACTCTTTGCTGCAGCTACCGCAAAAACTCAATAATGAGGCGGTGCGTGATCTTGAACCCGGTGTAGCAGATCGTTTTACACAAGGCTTGTTTTTGCCAAATGAGGGGCAGCTTGATAATCGCCAATTATTGGATGCACTTCTCATCGAGTTGAATAATCTGAAGGTTCATTGCCACTGGAATACCGAGGCAAACCCAGACGAACTTCGAAAAGATCATGCTTATCAAGCAGTCATTGACTGTCGTGGCATCGGAGCAAAGGATGGCCGGAATAACACCTTGCGTGGTGTTCGTGGTGAAGTGATTCGCCTCTATGCGCCAGAAGTCAAACTCAAACGCCCTACCCGTTTGATTCATCCGCGCTATCCAATCTATATCGCCCCAAAAGAAAATGACGTTTATGTTGTTGGCGCTACTGAAATTGAATCGGATGATTTATCTGAAATGAGCGTACGCTCAGCGATGGAGCTACTAAGTGCGGTGTATACAGTACATAGTGGCTTTGCAGAGGCCCGCATTCTGGAAATGGCAACCCAGTGTAGACCAACCCTCAAAAATAATCTTCCAGAAATCAAAACTCGCAAAGATAAAGGGCTCTCGGATTTAATCATGATCAATGGCCTATATCGCCATGGTTTTATGATTGCGCCAGCTGTCTTAGACTGCGCTTTAGAACTTCTATCATCTGGCGACAGTAATACCGCACTCGATTTAGGTCTAAACATCACTCAAGAAGCTAATAATTCTGAGGCTAGTTTATGCGTGTAATCGTGAACCAAATTGAGCATGAACTTCCTACTCAGAGCGTGATCTCTGATGTACTTTCTTTAATTGATGCTAAACCGCCCTATGCTGTAGCAGTGAATTTGAACTTTGTACCTAAGACTCAGCATGGTGAGTTTCTTCTTAATGAGAATGACGAAGTAGAAATCATTGCTCCGGTTACCGGAGGTTAAATATTCATGACCGCACCATTACCCAATAATCTCAACAGCGCCGATGCCTTAGTTCTCTATGGCGAGAGCTTTGCTAGCCGGCTATTGCTAGGTACCTCACGTTACCCATCACCACTGGTCTTAGAGAACGCTGTTCAAGTATCCAATCCAGCAATGATCACTGTGAGTCTGCGTCGCCAAGGCACCTCGACAACTGAGGCACATAGCGGTTTTTGGGATCTCCTGAAAAAGATGGCCGTACCCGTTCTACCCAATACCGCAGGCTGCCATAGTCCACAAGAAGTCATCACTAACGCGCAAATGGCCCGTGAAGTTTTTGAGACCGATTGGATTAAATTGGAATTAATTGGTGATGACTACACCTTGCAGCCAGATACTTTGCGCTTGGTTCAAACAGCCGAGACATTGATCAAAGATGGCTTCAAAGTATTGCCTTACTGTACTGAAGATTTAATTTTGTGCCAACGTTTAGTCGATATTGGTTGTCAAGCCGTCATGCCTTGGGCAGCACCGATTGGAACTGGTCAGGGACCTCTAAATCCCTATGCAATGAAGCTATTGCGAGACCGCCTTAAAGTGCCCCTTCTAGTGGATGCAGGTCTTGGTCTTCCGTCTCATGCTTGCACTGTCATGGAATGGGGCTTTGATGGCGTTCTCTTAAATACTGCTGTTGCACTATCAGAAGATCCTGCAGTCATGGCCAAGGCCTTTGCTATGGCAGTAGATGCGGGCCGCGCCGCTTATTTATCTGGCGCCATGAAGCCACAAGAATCCGCCCAGGCGAGCACGCCATTAGTTGGCACACCTTTTTGGCATCAGAGCTAATGAGCCTGATTCGGGATCTTGCTGAGCAAATTATTGCAGCCCATCGCAATGATGAGCTATGCATTCCGATTCCCCAATTTACGCCAAGCAATCCACCACCCAGAATTGATAACGAAGCTGCTACCGATCACTATGAGCTTGCTGGTGCTCTCGCAGCAATCCATATGGGCTTTATTGAATCTGATGCGAAGGTGTTAGGCAAGGCCTGGTCTCGAATGACTCAGGGCGATGGCGGCTTTAATGCTCAAAAATGGCCCAATAGACCAGAGCATTTTGATTTGCTGCCCTGGACTCGGAATATGAATCCCAATGCCTTTGCTGAATGCCCAACACGTTTAGGTTTATATGGCGTGATGCCAGACGCGGATTGGGTTAAGCGGATGGTTGATGCAGAGCTGCCCACAGTGCAATTACGTTTTAAGTCGGATGATAGGTCTAAGATCAGAAAACAAATTAAAGAAGCGGTTGCAGCAAGTAAAGATAGTAAGACCCTGCTCTTTATTAATGATTATTGGGAACAAGCCATTGATGCAGGGGCCTATGGCGTCCATCTTGGTCAAGAAGATATCGCCACTGCCAATTTAGATCAAATTCGAATGGCTGGTCTACGTTTAGGTTTAAGCACCCATGGTTATGCGGAGATGGCGTATGCGGATCGCTTTTGCCCTAGCTATATTGCGATGGGTGCAGTCTTTCCGACGAATTTAAAAATGATGCCTACTGCGCCACAAGGCTTGGGTCGCTTATATCAATATGCCAAACTCATGAGCCACTATCCCTTGGTAGCCATTGGTGGCATTGATGCAGGCAGCATTCGCACAGTCTCTAAGAGTGGTGTTGGCTCAGTAGCGGTCGTACGCGCCATCACGCAAGCGAAAGATCCAAAAGCTGCGATCAAGCACTTGCAAGAGCTAATGCAATAGCCTGCAAGACTAGAGAAGCTTTTAGTAATTCCCTTTTTCTTCCAACAAAGCTGTTGGATAGAAATCATGCATATGCCACAAGGGTCCTGGGCCCTCACCAATACTCAAGAAACGTCCCGCTTCTAAGCCGGCTTCCACATAGGCAATTGCTTTTGCTACTGCATGACTTAAATCATGACCTCCAGCTAAATAAGTAGCTATCGCTGAAGCTAAGGAGCAACCTGTGCCATGAGTATTGGAAGTATTCACACGATAGTGCTTGAATTCTTTTGACTGAATGACTTCCAAATCATCTTCAATGGTTTTCCACATCAGATAATCAGTGATTTGAGTATGGCTGGCATCAAGGTGCCCACCCTTAATCAAGACAGCCTGCGGACCCATATCAAGCAACTGTTGAGCAGCTAGCCTGAAATCATCTGGGCCTAAGATGTCGCGACCCAATAACAAAGATGCTTCATCCATATTTGGCGTAATCAATGTTGCCATCGGAAACAGTTCCGCAATCATCGCTTGAGCGGTGTCATCGCCACCCAGACTTGCACCGGAGGTAGCGCGCAATACAGGATCAAGCACAATCCGCTTTACTCCATGACGACGCAACGCTTGGGCTACAGTTCTGACAATCTCTGGACTGGCCAACATTCCAATTTTGACAATATCCGCCCCGATATCCAATAAGACTGCATCTATCTGGGCTTTCACAACATCTAGATCCACATCCTGAATACGTGTGACTCCTAGGGTGTTTTGAGCTGTGATGGCGGTGATGACTGACATGCCATAAGCCCCAAGAGCAGTGATAACCTTAAGATCAGCCTGAAGCCCCGCCCCGCCACCGCTGTCTGACCCAGCAATGGTAAGTACTTTGGGGATCTGTACGGATGTAGGAAGTAGTAAACGCATCTTGCTATAATATCCGCTTATTCCTCGATAGCTCAGTCGGTAGAGCGCCGGACTGTTAATCCGTAGGTCCCTGGTTCGAGCCCAGGTCGAGGAGCCAAAAGATAAGATGGCTAGCCCTGCAAAGAGTATTTGTGCAGGGCTTTTCCTTTAAGAGCTCGAGTAAAAATAAGATATATCGGGTAAATCCTAATAAGGATCAGCCGATAATCCCACAGCAGTGTTTGTATTTCTTACCACTATTACAGGGGCACACTTCATTTCTCCCTATAAACTTTTTAATATTTTTTTTAATTCCTGGACCCTCAGTAGCTCCCCGAATTAATTGATCAACAATTTTTGGGTTACTACAGTCTCCTCGACCTTGGGTTGCAATTTTTTTCGTTTCAAAGTAAACGCGATCTGAAAAATTTTCCTTACTAAAAAGATTTAATGCATGCTCTTGCGCTGCAATACCCATTTTTTTTCGTAAAGCAGGATCGTTAATTAATAGCCTTAATTGCATTGCTAAATCATGTGAATCTCCCGGGGTAAACGAAAGACCAGTTTGACCATTCAATTGATATTCAGAAATCCCGCCGGTATTAGCAAATACAACTGGTTTATTAAGAAGCATGGCCTCAACCCCAACCCGACCAAATGCTTCCAGACGAGATGCCATCACAACAATGTCGCAAAGGACCATTAAATCAAAGGGTTTTGTAGCGTATCCAGTAAAAATGATATTGTCTTTGACGCCCAGGTCTTCTGCTAAAAACATTAAGTAATTTTGATATATTGGATCTGCGGCATCTCCTACAATCAGAAGCTCCACATTTAGACCATTTCTGATGCACTCGGCAACAGCCAATACAGAATCTTCCTGACCTTTTGTTGGGCGAATTTGACTAAACATCCCAATCTTTACCGAATCTTTTTTTAGAAAATACTGCTCACTATTTCCCGTCATTTCTATAACAGGCGGCGGAATGTGAGTATATAAAGTGCTAACTTTTTCCTTCTCTGCCATTGGAAAAAGAGTATCTTTTAACACCTGACTACATGTATATACATGATTAGACGTGGCTTGTATTTCCTCAAGCACATCTGCAAAGGGATTGAAAAACCGAAACCCAAAATCTAGTTCTCCAAATTCGGTGACATACCAAATATGGGGCTTATTCAAAATTTCAGCAACTTTTGCACCCCAAGGTATTACCATAGATTGAGTCCAAATCACATCTGGGTCTACTTTATGTAGGCTTTCAAGAACGTGCATTTCAATTGCTTTTGAAGCATTAATGATCTGCAACTGCTGGTCTCCTTTCGGTCTATCACTACCGGCATCATCACACCACCAGCCATAGAAAGGGAAGGAGGAAAAGGCAAAAAGGGTTGCGACCCCAATCTCCCTAAGCGCCTCAGACTGAGGTCCTGGACGAGGTAGAACGGCTGTGCATACGACACCATAATCTTTGACTAAGGAAGACGCTAAGTCAAACATCATTTTTTCTGAGCCGCCAATTAAAGGGCTATGTGAAAAAAAACATATGCTCAATGCTTGAGACTTTTTGACGCAGTAGAAAATATGAGAATTTAATAGCTGTATGGATTGAATTAAATTTTGTGAACTTACTCGACTAAATTGTTCGGATTGGTCATCTAGAGCCCAAATTTCAAAATCCTTCTTAAATATTTCCTCCATTGACCTTTGAAAATGATTTAACTCGGGAGCAATTAGCGTTTGATCAAACTCAATAATCAATTTGATATTTTCAAATTTTTCGATGAACTCAGATATCCACCGCATTTCTACGAGACCATCACCTGCAATCACCGCCCTGATGAGCATTGCTTTATTGCAAGAATTTTCACCCGATAAATCAGTTATCGTTTCTTTTAATTGATCACGCAGTACTTGTAAGGTGATATTTTCTAGACCAAAATTTGCAATGGTTTGATTTAAAGACTGTGCATAGGAAGCATTGGGCTCATTCGCAACAACTTTTAAATGCGGATAATAAGATCTGGCTAGTAGTGAATAAAAGCCCTCCTTGGGGCTGAGATCAATATACACATCGACAGATGTCAGGATATTTTTAATAAATTTTGTTGAAAAATTTTTATAGCCATAACTATTCAATAGACTTTCGAGCTTCTGATCAATTTGAATTAATGTTTTTAGCATGACTCTTTATGAGTTGACGTTATTAAATATGTATACCCATAGGGATCCACTGGTTCTTGGATTATGAGTGGGCCCAAAGAGTTAAGAAAGCTTGGTAAGCTAAAATCCCCCGAATCGCACTAGGGGGCTTTTTATTTTAGGGCAAATTCTTATTTCTCGGGCTTGAAATTGCTGTCCAAGAACTCCTGGACGCCTGAAAACATCAACATCCGATTCTTTTCCATAATAATGGTGTGAGTGCCTTCACTAAT
>CAJEZV010000073.1 GCA_903995005.1 uncultured beta proteobacterium | reverse complement strand
GGCTATGGACTCTGGAGTGATGGGTCGACACAATCAACTCAATGCATTAGCAGCCATTGCATCAGCAAATCACATCGGCATTTCACCGGTAGATTCTGCACGCGCTTTAGCCGAATTTAAAAATGTCAAACGACGTCTTGAAACAATTGGTGTTGCAAATGACATTACTGTCTATGACGATTTTGCACATCATCCAACCGCTATTACAACCACTGTAGATGGTTTACGTCGTCGCGTTGGCAAAGCGCGCATTCTGGCAGTATTGGAGCCTCGTTCCAATACGATGAAACTTGGTGTCATGAAGGCTCAGCTTCCTGGTAGCTTAAGTCAAGCCGATGTCGTTTTTGCTTATGGTGCCAATACGGGCAAAGAGTCTCTAGGCTGGGATTTGGCGGAGGTTTTATCTCCACTCAACGCAAAAGAGCAAGGTAAGGCGCAAGCTTTTGATGATCTGGATGCCTTAGTCAATGCAGTTGCAAAAGAAGCAAGACCTGGCGATCATATTTTGGTTATGAGTAACGGTGGATTTGGCGGAGTGCATCAAAAATTATTAAAACGATTGCTGTTTAACAGGCGCGATCAGGATCAATCTAAATGCAAAGAGTAAATCATGGGTAATAGATTAAAAGATAAGGTAGCAATCATCATGGGTGCGGCAAAAGGAATTGGCTTTGCTACTGCCCAACGCTTTGCGCAGGAGGGTGCAATAGTGATCATTGCAGATATGAATCTAGAGTCCGTAAAAGGCGCTGCCGCACAAATTCCGAATGCAGAAGCGTATGCCATGAATGTGACCGATCGCGCCAGTATTCAGGCGATCGTGGATCAAGTGATGCAAAAGCATGGCCATATCGATATCTTGATTAATAACGCTGGTATCACACAAGATGCCCGTTTAGTGAAGATGACAGAGGCTCAGTTTGATACGGTAATTGATGTCAATTTGAAGGGCGTATTCAACTGCACGCAGTTAATTGTTCCACATATGTTGGAGGCTAAGTCAGGTGCAATTGTGAATGCCTCTAGTGTTGTTGGTCTGTACGGTAACTTTGGCCAGACTAATTACTCTGCGACTAAATTTGGTGTCATTGGCTTTACCAAGACTTGGGCCCGTGAGCTTGGCCCTAAAGGCATTCGTGTGAATGCGGTATGCCCAGGATTTATTGCAACTGAGATGGTGAAAGCAATGCCAGAAAATATTTTGCAAGACATTGAGAGACGGAGTTGGCTTGGACGCCTTGGTACTCCAGAAGAAATGGCTAATGTGTATCTATTCTTAGCCAGTGATGAGGCTAGTTATGTCAATGGCGTTGCCTTAGAGGCTAGCGGCGGAATATCCCTCTAAGCATGAATCTTTTATATGAAGAAGGTGGCGATATCAAGATTGCCACAGTGCAGTCTGCATCAGGCTCGGGTGACGCTGAGTCTTGGCAGGCGACTAGCCTTTCTGGAAAAAAGATCAAGCTCAAAGCTAAGGAGGTTTGGTTACGCTTTGACAAGCCACAAGCTCAGGCTGTCATGGATGAGGCTACTGTTTTATCGAAAGACATCGACTTACAATTGCTGTGGGATTGCGCTCCAGAGGAAGAGTTTGATCTAGTCGATGTTTCTCATGAATACTTTGGCGGGCAAGCGACTATTCCACAGCAAGTTTCTCTGGGAATTGCTTTGCAAGGAGCCCCGGTATTTTTCCGTCGTAAGGGCCGCGGTCGTTTTCAGCGGGCACCACTTGAACAATTACAGGCTGGTCTAGCTGCCCTTGAGCGTAAGCAAAAAGAGCTCGAACAGCAGTCTGCATGGCAACAAGAATTGGTCGCCGGTACTTTCCCGGAAACACTCAAATCATCTGCTCAGCAGTTATTGTTTTCACCTGATAAAAATACTACTGCCTATAAAGCATTAATGGCTGCGTGCACTGAGACCGGCGAGTCTCCTGCGCAGTTAATGATTCGGTGTGGCGCAATTGATTCACCTCTGGCGTATCACCAAGGAATGTTTCTCAAGGCACATTTCCCAAATGGTGCGACACATAGTCAAAGTGTTGGGGTTGATCAAGCTGCCTATACCGCTGCCATTGCAGAGTTGCCGCTTGCGGACGTAAAAGCTTTCTCAATTGATGACTCAGGTACAACGGAGATAGATGACGCTCTATCGGTGACAGAGTTAGAGGGCGGCGGTCATCGCATTGGTATTCATATTGCTGCTCCTGGTTTGGTGATCACTAAAGATGATCCCTTAGATCAAGTAGCGCGTGCTCGCATGTCTACCGTGTATTTCCCCGGTGACAAAATCACCATGTTGCCGGACTCAGTCATTGAGCAATTCTCTTTGGATGAGGGCGCGCTGAGGCCGGCCTTGTCGATCTATGTGGATGTTGATGAAGAGGGGTTTGCAAATAGAGATTCTTTGCAAATGCGCGCTGAAATGGTACCCATGGTAGCTAATTTGCGCTTAGAGCATATTGAGCATCTCGTCAGCGAAGAGAGTTTTCAGGATGAAGGCGCTCATTATCCTTATCGTAAAGAGCTTGCGATTTTATGGAAGGCCGCTAAGCATCTGCATGCCGCGCGTCAAGAAAAAAGAGTTGCTAATGGCCTTCGCGCCGAGCAGTTAGGCCTTATTGATCCTAACGCTTTAGCGAGGGATTTTCATTTCCAGATTCAGGATGTCAATAGAGTGCAGCGTGTTGAGATTATTCCGCGTCAGCGTGGTTCTATTCTCGATACGATTGTTGCTGAATGGATGATTTTCTGTAATAGCGCTTCTGGTCAGCTCTTGGCTGATCATGGTTTGCCTGGTTTATTCAGAACGCAGAAGGGTTGGGGTCCTTTGCGCACTCGGATGCAAACAACCCCGGGACCACATGAAGGCCTGGGTTTAGATTTCTACGCATGGTGTACCTCACCGCTGCGCCGCTACTCTGATTTGGTAAACCAATGGCAACTCATTGCCTTGGCTAAGCATGGTGTGACCGCAAAGATGGTGGCGCCATTTCCGCCTCGTGATGCCGCTTTAATGGGTATTGCAGCCGACTTTGAATCTTCCTATCAAACCTATGGTGAATACCAGGACAGATTAGAAAAATACTGGTGCCTACGTTGGGCTACTCAAGATGGTGAGTCAAAAAATGTACATGTACGTCATTTAAAAGAAGGCATGTCTCGACTTGAGTTGGTACCGCTGCATCTCCCGATTCCAGAATTAGCAAGCCATCCACGCATGACTCGTGCCGAAGTGGTTCTAACGGATGTCGATTTATTGCAATTAAGTGCCGCTGTCAGGGTATTAGAGATTGAAGCTAAGCTTGAGACGCCTGAGCTTAGTGCAGATGAAGATGGTAGTACTGCCTAAATTGAACAAAGCGGCGCTTTACCTTCAGACTGCTTGGCGTCACCACCCTTTTCGTTTGGCACTTGGTGTTTCGTTACTTATTCATATTATTTTTTTATCGGTACGCTGGGGATTTGGGGAGATTGAGAATCGTCGCCTGAACACGCCCTTAAGTGTTGTCTTGGTAAATGCCAGCAATAAATCCCCACCTAAAGAAGCTAACAAACTAGCGCAAGCAGATTTACAGGGCGGCGGTAAAACAAGTAATCAAGATGCAACTGCATTACACCGTGCTCGCTTGGGAGCAGAGGCTCGTCTTGAGGTTTTAGAAAAGCAGCAAAAGCAAATGTTAGCAAAGCTAGATGAGCAGCGGGCCCGTTCGGGTGGGCGCAAGAGTGGGGATGATCAGAAAATGACGCCTCAGCTCAATTCACTTGAAGCTGAGTTAGCCAAGCGTTTGCAGGCTGATGGTCGTGAACCACGCCGCAAAGTCTTAACCGGTACCAGTGCTAAAGCGGTGACATTTGCACATTACTACGATGCGATGCGTCAAAAAATTGAGGCTTATGGGAGTGCATTTTTTCCTCGCGCCAATGGCCGCCCTTTGTATGGCAGTCTAGTGATTGTGGTCAGCGTAGATGCTCAAGGACGAATTACTACCAATGCTCAGGGTAAAGATGGCTTATCGATCGGTCGCAGTTCAGGCAATCCAGAATTGGACCGGCAGGCGATCGCAATAGTGCGCGCTTCAGCACCCTTTGGGCCATTCCCCTCGGAAATGCGCAATCAGATCGATGTACTGGATTGGATTTCTACGTTTGAGTTCACGCGGGACGGCGCTGATCGTCTAGAGTTGCGCCATTAATTTTGAAAAATAGTTCGTAAATTCGCTTATTCTGTAGTCATCATGAATTCATCTCAATCAGTCGATCTACGCACCGATCCCAGTCTATTTTCTGGATTGGATGTGTACGCCGTAGCTGGTAATCCAATTACCCACAGCAAGTCGCCTGTTATTCATCACCGCTTTGCAGAGCAGGCTAAGCAAAAAATGCACTATGGCCGCTTACAGCCTGAGATCAATGCATTTGCAATAGCGGCAAAAGCTTTCTTCGCTGCTGGTGGCAAAGGGATGAATGTCACCGTACCGTTTAAATTAGATGCACAAGCGTTTGCTGATGTGTTGAGTTCGCGTGCTCAGTTGGCTGGAGCCGTTAATACCTTGTGGATGAAAGACGGCAAGGTTTATGGTGACAATACTGATGGTGCAGGCCTTGTGCGTGATTTATTGGCCCAAGGAATTTCGATTGCGCAATCCAGAATTTTGCTCTTAGGTGCTGGCGGTGCAGCCCGCGGCGTGATTGGGCCTTTGTTGGAGCAATCACCCAAGTGTTTGGTGATTGCCAATCGCTCTAGTTCAAAAGCGGAAGAGTTGGTGAGGTTATTTGCCGACCTTGCGGCTACAAAAGAAGTGGCGCTGGAGTCTAGAGCGTTGGCGCAGCTCGAAGATGCTGCAAGAACCCCATATCCATTTGATTTGGTGATTAATGCAACGGCTGCTGGATTAGTTGATGAATCTCCATTGACTCTCACTGCTGCAGCTAATATTTTTATACCAAGCTCATTTGCATACGATATGGTTTACGGAAAATCTACCGCCTTTATGCAGCAAGCTTTGCAAAAGGGTGCCCGCGTGAGCGATGGCTTAGGCATGTTGGTAGAACAGGCTGCTGATGCTTTTTTATTGTGGCGAGGTCAAGCCTTAGCCACAGCTATTGATCCCCGCGCAGTATTGGCCAAACTCCGAAGTTAGCTTACCCGTTAAGCATAATTTCTGATGCGTTGGCTCACTTATTTAGTCAAATGCCTGCTTGCTGGTTTTTTGGCAATGCAGATTTACTTTGCGCTTCAGATTACTCTATGGATTGTGTTTAATCCTGCTAGCACTTCGTTTCAAAGGGCTGAACGTTGGCGTTTGTGCTCATGGCATTGGTCATGCCCAGTTTATTCAGAGTGGACACCTTATAAGCAAATTTCTAATAATCTCAAGCGCGCAGTATTGGTTAGCGAGGACGATATCTTTTTTCAGCACAAAGGCTTTCGGATTGAAGATATGAAAAAAGCCTGGGAAAAGAATCAGCAAAAGGCTCAGACAGGAAGTAGCTCTAAGACTGCATTGCGTGGGGGTTCAACCATTACCCAGCAGTTAGCCAAAAACCTATTTCTTTCTTCTGAACAAAATTATTTGCGCAAAGGACAAGAGTTCATTATTGCCGGACTTCTGGAGCTTACGCTTACTAAAGAGCGCTTATTTGAGATCTATCTCAATTCAGTAGAGTGGGGCGAGGGCATCTTTGGTATTGGTGCTGCAGCTCATTATTATTACGCAACGACTCCAGCAGTATTGGGGCGCGATCAGGCTGCTGCTTTAGGTTCCGCGTTACCGTCACCCAAGTGCTTTGACAAACCTCAGTATTGTCGTAAGTCTAATATTCACTTTCCAACTCGCCAAGACTTCATCTTGGAAAATATGGATCGAGTTGCTTTAGCGCCTTACCCAGCGCCTAAAAATAGTAAATAACGAGACAAATAAATTAGGGTACTAGCTTATTTAGCAGCTGCAGCTCTGAGTGCATCACGCGTGCTTTGCGCTACTGCTCTTGCGGCCTGGGCAAAATCATGGCCAGTGCTTGCGTACAAAATAGCTCTAGATGAATTGATGATCATCCCGGCACCAGGGGCGCCCGCAATGCGACCTGCATTTACTGTTGCATCGATATCACCACCTTGAGCACCAATGCCTGGAATCAGCAAGGGCATATCGCCAACAATGGCACGCACTTTGGCGATTTCTTCAGGGTATGTGGCGCCTACAACGAGACTAATCTGACCGGAGCCTTTCCACTTTTGTGCAGCCAGTTTGGCCACATGCAAATAGAGGGGTTCTCCAGAGGCAATATTCAGAAATTGCAAATCTGAGCCACCAGGATTCGAGGTGCGGCACAGCACAATCACTCCTTTGCCTGCATGCTTCAGATAAGGCTCGATAGTGTCAAAGCCCATATAAGGATTAACTGTGACCGCATCAGCTCCATAGCGCTCAAAGGCCTCCAGAGCGTAGTGATCTGCTGTGCTCCCAATATCACCGCGCTTAGAATCCAAGATCACGGGGATATGGGGGTATTTATCCTTGAGGTACCTAATGAGCTTTTCCAATTGAGCCTCAGCTCTTTGGGAGGCAAAGTACGCAAACTGGGGTTTAAACGCACAGACTAAATCCGCAGTGGCATCGGCAATGTCACGGCAGAACTCAAAAATCCCCTCAGGCTTGCCTTGAAGGGATAGGGGCAAGCGCTTTGGGTCTGGGTCAAAACCAACACACAGCATGCTGCCTTGTGAAGCCCA
>CAJEZV010000072.1 GCA_903995005.1 uncultured beta proteobacterium | reverse complement strand
TCTGTTTGGTACTTCATGAATATTGTGGCTCTAGTTTAAGCGTAAGACCTCAGCGCCGGTGGGCGGCGTAAAAGTAAAGCGATTTGCAGGCAAATTCACGTTCAGCTGGATCTTATCCAGGGTAACCAAGACCACACTGCCTAAGCCATCAATTAACTCCAAAGCCTTTGGTAAGCCATTGACCATACCTATCGAGATCTTTGTGTAGGGCAGATCGTTTTTATCTTTAGCCTTGGGATCTTTTTTAGGGGTAAGGGCTACCCACTTCATTCCCAAGCGTTCTTCACCTTCTATTAAATCAAAATGCTGATCAAGCGAAGTTTCACCAAACAATATGGCGGCTGGTGTAGCAGCTAACGCCTGCCCTGCAGGACGAATAGTGGCCTGATTTAAATCCTTATCCCACAAAATGAGTTGCTTGCCATCAGCAATCAGTTTTTGCTCATACGGTTTTTGGGTATCCCAGATAAATCGTCCTGGACGCTGAAATACAAAGTGACCTTGCGTCTGGCGCACTACCTTTAAACCTTTGTCTTGCGGCTCGTTTGCCTTGGGTGCACGTAGCTGCTGTTGCACAAAGTCGCCTTCAGCTGTTTTGGAGTTACGCACAAACTGACGCAATTGCTCGGCACCACTCTCGCTTTGAGCATTGGCTCCATTTGAAAACAGGAAGACTGTTCCAAGAATTACTGCAGATAAGAGTCTTTGCAAAATTACTGCCTTATTCTGAAGCGCGGTGCAGGATCTCGCGATTACCGCCATTGCCCATCTTCGATACGAGTCCTGCTTTTTCCATATCCTCGAGTAAGCGTGCTGCACGGTTATAGCCAATGCGCAAGTGACGCTGTACTAAAGAGATCGACGGACGTTTGTTTTCTAGAACGATGGCTACCGCTTGATCGTAAAGTGGATCAGCTTCTCCGCCGCTCTCACCGGTTAAGGCATCGATATTGGATTCATCGGCACCTTCGAGCACGCCATCAATGTAATTGGCTTCGCCCTTCTCTTTGAGCCATTCCACCACACGATGGACTTCATCATCCGATACAAAAGCGCCGTGTACGCGCACTGGTAAGCCAGTACCTGGTGCCATGTAGAGCATGTCACCCATACCCAGCAATGCTTCCGCGCCCTGCTGATCCAAAATCGTACGGCTGTCAATTTTGCTGCTGACCTGGAATGAAATCCGGGTTGGTACGTTCGCTTTAATCAAACCAGTAATGACGTCCACGCTCGGACGTTGTGTTGCCAATACCAAATGTATCCCTGCAGCACGGGCTTTTTGTGCAATACGGGCAATCAACTCTTCAATCTTCTTGCCAGAAACCATCATCAAGTCGGCCAACTCATCGATCACGATCACGATGACTGGTGCTTTATAGATTGGCTCAGGATCATCTGGAGTTAAGCTAAATGGATTGGTGAGCTTCTCACCCTTCTCTTCTGCTTCCAGAATCTTCTTATTAAAGCCAGCCAAATTACGTACACCAAACTTACTCATGAGTTTGTAGCGACGCTCCATCTCATTCACTGCCCAGTTCAGCGCGTTATAAGCCTGCTTCATATCGGTGACGACTGGGCAAAGCAAATGGGGGATCTTGTCGTAGATGGCCATCTCGAGCATCTTTGGATCGATCATGATCAAACGCACTTCATCTGGCTTAGCCTTAAAGAGCAGTGACAAAATCATGGCATTAATACCAACCGACTTACCAGCGCCAGTAGTACCTGCCACTAAGCAGTGCGGCATCTTAGCAAGGTCAGCCACCATTGGGCTACCAGAGATATCTTTACCTAAAGCCAGAGTCAATAATGAATGGTTATCGTTATATACCTGTGAAGTGAGGATTTCTGAAAGGTACACAGATTGACGTGTTGGGTTTGGTAACTCCAAAGCCATACAAGTTTTGCCTGGAATCGTTTCGACCACCCGCATACTCACAACACCCAGTGAACGTGCAAGATCTCGTGAGAGATTAACAATCTGACTTCCCTTTACACCAATCGCTGGATCAATCTCGTAGCGAGTCACTACCGGACCAGGATATGCAGCAATCACAGTAACCTGCACATTAAATTCTGCTAACTTGCGCTCAATTAAGCGGGAAGTAAATTCCAATACATCTGCAGAAATGGTTTCTTTTACTTCTGGTACTGGATCGAGTAAAGCCAGTGGTGGCAATTCTGAATCTGGAATATCGACAAATAGTGGCTGCTGTTTCTCGCGCTCTACACGAGCGCTTTTTGGAATCTCCACTGGAGCGCGCACAATTTGCACAGGAGCAGCAACTTCAACTCGTCCACGGAACTCTTCCACAAACTCCTCACGCTCTTCTGCAGCTACTTCGCCAAGCTTGCGGTCTTCCTTACTATCGCGATGCTCACGAATGCGGTGATATGTGACTTCCAGGAAACGCCCTACCTTTTCAGCGATATCCAACCAGGAGAAATGCAAGAACAGAGATAAGCCAGCACAAAGGCCAAATAAAAGAACTAAGGTTGCGCCAGTAAAGCCGAGAGACATCTGCAGGGGATCGCCGATGAGTTCACCCAGGATGCCGCCAGGAGGCCTTGGAAGCTCCCAGGACAGTGAATGCATCCGAATGGACTCAAGACCCATGCTGCAAGCCAAAGTCAGTCCAAAGCCCAGCCAACGCACTAATAGAGAGTCTGGTTTGGCATCTGGATTCGGTGGGAGCGGAATGCTCCAGAGCTCACGCCAGCCATTGAGGACTCGGCGCCCAAATAACACCACCCACCAAAAGGAGGAGATACCAAAGATATAGAGCATGAGATCAGCTAAATAGGCTCCAAAACGACCACCTAGGTTTCTAGGGGCCTCAAAGCTGGCATGTGACCAGGCGGGATCCGCCTTGGAATAGGTCAGCAAAATGGCAAATAAGCCCAGACACAAACCTAGGGAAATGAACCAGCGGGCCTCTAGCAGAAGGCGGGGCATCCTGCCCTGCCCATCACTATTGGGGGGCTGGGGGATTTGGGACTTCGGATATACGGTTCTCGCCATGTTCTACCGATTGTAAACAAGCAAATCTATAATTTGCTTATGACTACAAATACCCCAAAACACTCCAAAGTTCTTATCCTCGGTTCCGGCCCTGCTGGCTATACGGCTGCAGTCTATGCCGCCCGAGCCAATTTAAAGCCTACCCTCATTACTGGCCTGGCTCAAGGGGGTCAGCTAATGACCACTACAGATGTCGAAAACTGGCCGGCTGATGCTGATGGCGTCCAAGGCCCTGAGCTCATGGACCGCTTTTTGAAGCATGCCGAACGCTTTAATACCGAGATCATTTTTGACCATATTCATACAGCAGCCCTCACAGAAAAACCTATTCGTCTGGTTGGCGACTCTGGAACTTACACCTGTGATGCCTTAATTATCTCAACCGGCGCGTCTGCCCAATACATCGGCTTACCAAGTGAAGAAGCATTTATGGGGCGCGGTGTTTCTGGTTGCGCAACTTGCGATGGCTTCTTTTACCGCAATCAAGATGTCTGCGTAGTAGGTGGTGGTAACACTGCCGTTGAAGAAGCGCTTTACTTAACTGGTATCGCCAAAAAAGTAACCGTCATTCATCGTCGCGACAAATTCCGTGCTGAGCCGATTTTGAATGATCGCCTCATGACTAAAGTTGCTGAAGGCAAAGTAGAGCTCAAACTCAACGCAACATTGGATGAAGTTCTTGGTGATGAAAAAGGCGTTACTGGCGTACGCATCAAGAAACAAGATGGCAGCACAGAAGATATCGCCGTCACTGGTGCTTTCATTGCAATCGGTCACAAACCAAATACTGAACTCTTTGTTGGTCAGCTAGATATGAACAACGGCTACATCAAGACTCATTCCGGTTTAGAAGGTAATGCTACTGCTACCAACATCCCTGGCGTCTTTGCTGCCGGTGACGTGCAGGACCACATCTATCGCCAAGCAATTACGAGTGCTGGTACAGGCTGTATGGCTGCATTGGATGCACAACGTTATTTAGAAACTTTGGATTAATTCTATAAAAGCTTTTCTAATAAAAAATGCCTAGCATTGCTAGGCGTTTTTGTTTGTTGCTTTACTGAATTGTCTTAACGACTCATCACTGGCAAGAGTGGCACGATGAGCAATGCCACGATGTTAATGATCTTGATGAGTGGGTTCACGGCGGGACCAGCAGTATCTTTGTAAGGATCGCCTACAGTGTCACCAGTCACGGCTGCTTTATGTGCTTCAGAACCTTTACCGCCGAAATTACCTTCTTCGATATATTTCTTGGCGTTATCCCAAGCACCACCACCAGTACACATTGAGATCGCTACAAACAAGCCGGTCACAATCGTACCCATCAGCAAGCCGCCTAATGCAGCAGGTCCTAACAAGAGACCCACAACGATTGGCGCAATCACTGGCAACAGTGAAGGAACAATCATTTCTTTAATAGCTGCGGTCGTGAGCATATCGACAGCCTTACCGTATTCAGGCTTAGCAGTACCTTCCATGATTCCAGGAATGTCGCGGAACTGACGGCGCACCTCTTCTACTACCGCACCAGCACAGCGACCAACTGCTTCCATTGCCATCGCACCGAACAAGTAAGGAATCATGCCGCCGATAAAGAGGCCGATGATGACCATGTGGTTCGATAGATCAAAGGAAACTTGCTGACCAATTGCCTCTAGTGCATGGGTGTAGTCAGCAAACAATACGAGTGAAGCCAATCCAGCAGAACCAATTGCATAGCCTTTGGTAACTGCTTTAGTGGTGTTGCCAACCGCATCTAAAGGGTCGGTAATGTCACGTACTGATTGTGGCAAACCAGCCATCTCCGCAATACCGCCAGCATTGTCTGTAATTGGACCGTAAGCATCAAGGGCAACCACAATACCTGCCATTGACAACATCGCTGTTGCTGCAATCGCAATGCCATACAAACCGGCTAACCAGTAAGCAGCAAAAATAGCAGCACAAACAAAGAGTACTGGATATGCAGTGGACTTCATGGAGATGCCCAAGCCTGCAATAATGTTGGTACCGTGACCTTTAGTAGAAGCCTCAGCAATATGTTGCACTGGTTTGAACTGAGTACCGGTGTAGTACTCGGTAATCCAAACCAAGCCTGCAGTTAGCAAGAGGCCTACTACGGTTGAGCCAAACAAACGCCATTGGCTACCTGGAATACCCAAAGCATCATCCGGCATGATGAAGTTAGTCACAAAGTAGAACGCTACCAATGACAAACCACCAGCAATGATCAGACCCTTATACAAAGCAGGCATCACATTTTTCATACCAGGCGTTGCTTTTACAAAGGAACAGCCGATGATGGAAGCAATAATAGAAACGCCACCAAGCACGAGTGGATAAACAATTGCTGCTACTGGCGCACCGACCACCATTAATGAGCCGAGCACCATGGTGGCAATTAATGTCACTGCATAGGTTTCAAATAAGTCTGCCGCCATACCAGCACAGTCACCGACGTTATCACCGACGTTATCAGCAATCACCGCTGGGTTACGTGGATCATCTTCCGGAATACCTGCTTCTACCTTACCAACTAAGTCAGCACCAACGTCTGCACCCTTGGTAAAAATGCCGCCACCAAGACGCGCAAAGATAGAGATCAAAGATGAACCAAATGCCAAACCAATCAGCGGGTGCAATACAGAAGCCAGATCTTGTCCTGCACCAATCGATACCAGGAACATAAAGAAGAGACCAACACCCAAGAGACCCAGACCAACTACTAGCATGCCGGTAATCGCGCCACCCTTAAATGCAACATTGAGTGCCTCGTTCATACCCTTAGTAGCTGCTTCAGCTGTTCTTACGTTTGCGCGCACCGAAACATTCATACCAATAAAACCGCATGCGCCAGAGAGCACTGCCCCGATCACAAAGCCGATAGCAGTCGCAAAGTCCAGAAAGAGTGCCATGAGGATAGTAAGAACCACCCCAACTACAGCGATCGTTTTATATTGGCGCGATAAATAAGCGGCAGCGCCCTGCTGAATCGCCTCTGCAATTTCTTGCATTTTGGCATTGCCCGTACTTTGCTTCAAAATCCAGCCGCGCATCACAAAACCGTAAATTACGGCCAGGACACCGCAAGCCAAGGCAAAATACAAGCCTAAAGTGACATTACTCATGCTTGACTCCCTAAAGTTGATCTTATTGTTTTGTATATCTAGCGCTTAGGTCGACCAGGTTTTAGAAAGCTTTAAACTAGGGTCTTTAAGCTGTATCAGTATGTAACAGAATTACCCCTGCGCCCCCTTGCTGGAATCAGGGTATTTACTAATCATTATTCGGAGTATTTATGAGTCTCGACAACGTCAAGCCAGGCAAAAAGATCCCTGAGAGCTTCAACGTCATTATTGAAATCCCAATGAATGCGGATCCAATCAAGTATGAAGTTGATAAGGAAAGTGGCGCGATTTTTGTAGACCGTTTTATGGGGACTGCAATGCACTATCCATGCAACTATGGATACATCAACAAAACGATTGCTGGTGACGGCGATCCCGTTGACGTTCT
This sequence comes from uncultured beta proteobacterium, assembly GCA_903995005.1. Taxonomy (GTDB): domain Bacteria; phylum Pseudomonadota; class Gammaproteobacteria; order Burkholderiales; family Burkholderiaceae; genus Polynucleobacter. The sequence continues at coordinate 612 of CAJEZV010000072.1, read as the reverse complement.
GGTAATTACTCCATTTCCACTAATTCCAGGTGTGGTTGTTAGCTGCCGTGCAATTGGTGTTTTGCAAATGGAAGATGAAGGCGGTCAAGACGCTAAATTGTTGGCTGTTCCAGAAGACAAAATTTTGCCAATCTATACACACTGGCAAAAACCAGAAGACATCAACCCATTGCGCTTAAACCAAATCCAACACTTCTTCGAGCACTATAAAGATCTCGAACCAGGTAAATGGGTCAAAGTTAAAGGTTGGGGTGGTGTTGCAGATGCCCATACAGAAATTTTGGAAGGCATTGAACGCTACAACAAAGAGCACGCTTAATTTATTAGAAAAGGCTTTGTGAATCGGAGTGAGTGTCCAGAAAATTGCCCTAGTCCAAATGAACCCCTTACTAGGGGATCTGGCTGGCAACGCGCAACTGATTTACAAAGCCGCTCAGGATGCCTTTCAGCAAGGCGCCAAACTCGTAGTTACCCCCGAGCTCTCGCTCACCGGCTATCCCCCAGAAGACTTATTACTCCGGCCTGCTTTTATTGAAGCAGCGCAGCAGCAGCTCGAACTCTTATCGAAAGAGCTTACGCAATATTCTGATCTCACGGTAATCGTAGGTCATC
>CAJEZV010000071.1 GCA_903995005.1 uncultured beta proteobacterium | reverse complement strand
ATGATATGAACGTGAGGATCGATTAAACCCGGCATTGCAGTTTTACCCTGCAAATTTACAAGCTTGGTAGAGCTAGCTTGCCAGGATTTTGTCACTTCAGCCTTAGTGCCTGTGGCAACAATTTTTCCATCCTTGATGGCAAGCGCTTCTACCTCATCATTTTTAGGATTAACCGTCAGAATGGGTCCACCATAAAAAATGGTATCTGCGTTATTTTGCGCAACAGTCATTGCGGAATAAGTAACGAGTGCTGCAATAAGAATCTTTGATGAAAATTTCATGAAATAGAATCCAAATAGATTAAGCGTGAGGGTGAATCTGATCATTATCCGAAAATAACGCAGGTTGGCATTGAGGCATTCGCCTCACTAGGTCTGGTATTGATATAGGCAAAAACACATGCGGCAATGATTAATAGTATGCCGATCCATAAGGCCCATGATTTTGAATGCTGATTCAAGCTGACTCCTTGCAATATATCCAGACCATTTTCATTGAAATTGAGAGCTTCTGGCGGATATTTTAATTTACCACCTCTGTATGCGATCTATATCAATTCCAGGAGAGTATTTAGGTCTAGGATGAAATGGTGGTATCCCGCCACCAGATTGGATCCAACTTTGAAAACTTACCACGCCCTCCTGCTTGCTTTCTTGGTGTTGATTACCAGCACCGCCCATGCGAATCGACAGCTCGCAGTTCGTAATGGCTGTATGAGCTGCCATGCGGATACTGAACTAGATGCCCCACCCTGGCCTGAGCTTGCCACTAAATATGAGAAATACCGTGGTCAACCAAACGCAGCAAGTATTCAAGGAGAGAGGCTGCGGCAAGGCAAATTCTTTAAGAACATCAAAGCACATCGAAAATTAAGTCCGACTAATGCAACCGAGCTAATGCAGTGGATTATTGATGGTGCCAATTAGCATGATTGTGCCCAACCAAAGGCCCTAACTTAAATTAAACTAATCACTCTGTGTAGAAATTAAGTTCAAGGAAAAGTGATGAGTCTGATCGATAAGCTGCAGTGGCGCTATGCCACCAAAAAAAATGGATCTAACAAAAGCAGTACCGCCAGAAAAGGTTGAGCAAATTCTGGAAGCCATTCGTTTGGCAGCGAGCTCTAGCGGCTTACAGCCATATGAAGTGCTAGTGATTACCAATAAAGAGGTGCGAGAGAAAATCAAGCCGATTGCTAATGGCCAATCGCAAATTACCGATTGCTCACATCTACTTGTTTTTGCAGCCTGGGATACCTATACCGCAAAGCGTATCAATGATGCCTTTGATATGACTGAAAAAATCCGTAACTTTACCAGCGAATCCGGAACCGCTTATCGCCAAATGCTACTCAAGGTTTATCCAGCCAGAGATGCGGAGATTAATTTTACGCATGCTGCCAAACAGGTCTATATCGGCCTTGGCACTGCACTCATTGCGGCAGCTTATGAAGAGGTTGATAGTACTCCAATGGAAGGATTTGATCCACAGGCGCTCGACACCATTCTGAACCTCAAAGAAAAAGGTTTACGTAGCGTGGTCTTGCTGCCATTGGGATACAGAAAAGCGGATGAAGATTGGTTACTTAACCTGAAAAAGGTTAGAAGAGCTAAAGAGAATTTTATTAGCTGGATCAAGTAAATACTTCTCCTTAAAGACAAAAATACCAACCCTAGGGTTGGTATTTTTATTTCTATCAAGCCTTGCGAGCGGAAAGCTGAGAAAGGGTATTATGAATAAAAATCACATAAAAGAAAGTGTGCAATATGTTTATTCATAATCTAATCAAAAGACTAGTTATCGTAATTGCCATTACTGGCGTAAGTGCTGTTATAGCGCAATCCCAAGATGCCTACCCCAAGGGTTCAATCAAAATTGTTGTCCCTTATTCTGCTGGCGCTGTAACTGATGCGCTCGGTCGTATCATTGCCATGGGACTTAACGAAAGCTTTGGCGTTACTGTTATTGTTGAAAATAAAGTAGGCGCTGGCGGCACTATTGGAACTGAACAAGTTGCCCTATCCCCTCCGGATGGATACACCTTGCTTTTGGGTGCGACAGGGCCTGTATCAGTCGGCAAAGCACTATATCCACAGCTTCGCTATGATCCAGCGACCGATTTAACGCCACTTGCCATCATCACACGAGTGCCATTTGTAGTTGTTGTACATCCAGACCAGCCGTATAAAAATATAGCGGATCTCATCGCTGCTGCTAAAGCAAAACCAAACAGTATTGCTTATGGATCTGCTGGAAATGGCACACCACAACATATTATTGGGGAAATGTTTAAGCAATCTGCTAACGTACAGTTATTACACATACCCTATAAAGGCTCTGCTCCAGCCACTACAGACTTACTTGGCAATCAAGTGCCACTTATGTTTGATAATCCAGGTCCATTGATGCAGCATATTCGCAACGGGAAACTACGTGTCCTTGCTCAGACTGGCGAGCGCCGCTCAGCAGCATTATCGGATGTGCCTACCTAACGCGAATTAGGCTTTACTGGTCTTGTTGCAGCACCATGGTATGGCATCATGGGTCCTGGAAACATGCCTCCCGCAATCGCAGAAAAACTCAATAAAGAAATTAATGCTGTGCTACGGCGACCAGATATCATTGCTCGCATGCAAGAAATGGGCTTAGTTGCAACTCCAATGTCTCTTGCAGAGACAAAGCAATTTTTAACTAATGAAGCTAAAGTTTGGGGTGAGGCTACACGCAAATCAAACGCGACGGTAGATTAAATATGCCTCACATTACCTTAGAAGTTCCTGCATCCCTAAAGAATGAGGTTGACTGGAATGGTCTATTTAAGAGCATTCATGTCAAGCTAGCGAATGCTGGCTATGGTCGGTTAGAGGATTTTAAAAGCCGCATAATTCAAATGGATTGCTGGCAAGTTGCTGATAGAGACGAAAATGCACTGCTTTTATTTGCAACCCTGCAAACCATGAATCCTCGCTCACCTGAGATGATTAGAGCGATGGGAGCGGTAATTTGTAAAGCTCTGGAAGAAAAAGTAAAAGAGATTGCTAATGGCCGGTGGCTACAAGTTTGCGTTAAAACTGGCAGTACGCCACCTGAGGATTACTTTAAAGTACATCTGAATGCCCCAGAACTTCAACCAGGAAATTTCCAAGCCGGTGAAACCAACCATCAAAATTGACTTCGTATCTGATATTGCCTGCCCCTGGTGCGCTGTCGGGCTTGGTAATCTCAATCAGGCAATCGCGCAACTCAGCGACAAAGTCAACTTTGAAGTGCATTTTCGGCCTTTTGAACTTAATCCACATATGCCTATTGGCGGTCAAGATGCGATCGAACATCTCACGCAAAAGTACGGCTTAAGTGAAGAACAAGTCAAAGCGAATCAAGCCAATATTCGCACTAAAGCATTAGAAGCAGGATTTGAATTTCATCCAGAGGGTCGTAAACAGGTCTACAACACTTTTAATGCCCACCGCCTTTTATATTGGGCCGCAAAAGAATATGACTTAGGGAAGCAAGCAGCCCTAAAAGTAGAACTGCTCAATACCTACTTTTGCCTTGCAGTCAATTTAGATGATCAGAAAAACTTACTAGATGCCGTAGCTCGTGCTGGTTTAGATACCCAAAGAGCTAAAGAGATTTTGAATGGGGCTGAATTTGTGAATGAAGTACGGCAAGAAAAAACTACCTATACGAATGCTGGTATCAACTCTGTTCCCTCAATCATTCTGAATGATCAATATCTTTTACAAGGCGCCCAACCTGCCGAATCATTCGTAGAAGCATTTGAGCAATTAATGCAAAAGAGCTAAAAGGTAAAACCAGCTCTACACATCTAATAAGTGCCCAGTCTTTACAAAAATAGTGCAGCCCTCTTTACTAAAAGGCTGATGAAGACTAAGGTGTGGGCTTCTAATCCATGAGCCAGCAGGATAGCGTCCGTGCTCATCTTCAAAGACGCCATCCACTACAAAAATTTCTTCACCGCCATAATGCTTATGCGGATTGAAGTAAGTCTGAGGTGCCCATCTCACTAAGGTAGACCCCATCCCTTGTCGCATCAATGGCATCACTGTTAAACCAGGCACCATTCCCTGAAACCACTCTGCGGAGCGTGTATCTACAATCTCTCGCTCCATTTGGTCTGAACCAAGGTGCTTCAACTTTACAAATAGGGTACAGCCCTGTTCACTAAAAGGCGCATGAGATGATCCGGGAGGATTCATGATGTAGGTACCCGCGGGATAGCTCCCGGTCTCATCGCTAAATACCCCATCTAAAACTAAAATCTCCTCACCGAATTCATGAAGATGCGACGTAAATCTTGCGCCTGCTTGATAGCGAACAATTGAGGTTGCCTTAGCAATTTCATCACCGATGCGATCAAGCATGCGCCTCTCAACACCCAACGAAGGGCTAGAGATCCAGGGCAGATCATGGTGGTTAAGGATTATACGCTGACTATAGTCAGAATTAATATGCATTGAGTAATTATTAATCGATATTGATAGTTCTGCATAAGAATACCAATGGAATGAAATAGGTGCGCCAAAACAATGCTCAAGTAAGTAGCTAGTGGGCTTACACTTAGCTATCACTGCAATCTATAGCCACACTATTAAAAGATTTTCCATGAAATTACTTCCAAATCCTTTTCGCGCGCTGGTAATCGGCTCCTCGGGAACTATCGGGATGGCTTTTGTAGATCTCCTCAAAAATAATCCCTCTTGCTCTGAGGTAATAGGAGTCCATCGCCACTCAGAATTTCCCATAGATTATAAAAATTTTGAATCTATAGAATCTTGCGCTAATGCTCTTGTTTCGGCCTCACCGTTTCAACTCATTATTAATACCGTTGGGGTTTTACACACAAGTCACTGGATGCCTGAAAAGAGGCTGGATGATCTCAATGCTGAGCAACTCATGGAGCTCATGAACATTAATGCAATTGGTCCAGCGCTCACTATACGTCACTTCTCTAAATTACTAGATCCCCAAAATAGCATCATGGTGACTCTCTCAGCCAAAGTTGGCAGTATTGAAGATAACCGTCTTGGCGGGTGGTATAGCTATCGCAGTTCTAAGGCAGCCCTAAACATGCTATTAAAAACGGCATCTATCGAGTGGGCTCGCACAAAACCAAATACCGCTTTAATTGCTATGCATCCTGGCACGGTGAACTCGAGACTTTCAAAACCATTTCGTGGCGAGCAAATTGGTAGGCCTGCAGGCCAGGCGGTAAATGACATGTTTCAGGTGATCCAAAATCTGCAAAGAGAAGATTCAGGAAGTTTTATATCGTATTCAGGTGAAAAGCTGCCTTGGTAAAGAGATGATGACCATCAAATACGAATAACTTGGTTTTTATATCGCCCTGATAACGCTTTTTTAACAATCTTATAGATATCTAAATCAAATTCAGCATCACCGATGCTTTTCAGTTCGGATAATTCATCTTCATTGATGGCGGTCCCCAGATAGCACCAATTATCTAAGACAATCATTTCACCACCATCATCAATTGCAATCGGGCCCTTATAAGGCCAGACTTGTACTTTATACAGACTCATTGCAGTTTGAAGTTGTAGGTTATGCATTTCGGTAGGCATGACTCCAATGCAAGCGCCGCCGCATTGCTTTAACTGATATCCAAAACAGGGTTTACCTTCGGCACCCTTTTCCAGTCCTAGCAATACTTCGCATAAGCGATACTTTTTAGCTACTGCTTTTAAATAAGAGTGAGCCTCTCTTTTGCTGTAAAACAATCCATATAAGTTATCCTGGAGGCCTGGTAGTAAATCTTTCTGATTGACTAGCTCTGGCAACAGTATTCCCGCAGAACTTTTTTCTAGACTCCAAGCGCATAGATCTTTAGAGCGACGTAGCTTGATGTTCATACTAGGCATGCGCTCTTTAATCAGCTGAGACTCCAGAATTAAAGCACCTAACTCGCCACTAGTCTCTATCCAGTCAATATCTCTGACTTGTAGGGATAGCTTCATTTCTTTACGCTGCGTTAATGAGCCTTGAAAGTGGCCCAATACCCTACTGCGTAAAGAAATACTTTTCCCAATATACAAAGGGCTCTTATTTTCACCATAAAAAATATAGCAACCCGGCGCATCCGGGATTGAATCAATCAATTCCTGATCAATATTGGACGGCAAGCTTGCATTGCCCGTCAATTGATTAATAGCTTCAAGCAATCGCTCTTTACCAACTGTTTTTTCACACACCTGCCAAAATTGAAGCAGTAAATCAGCATCACCAAGCGCCCTATGCCTTGCGCTGACAACCAAGCCATGAGACTGAATGATGGTGTCGAGGTTATGACGGGACTGATTAGGAAATAGCAGTCTTGAAAGCTTTACGGTACATAAGACCTTGGGCTTGAAATCGATCCCAAGCCTTTTGAGGGAAGCTTTGATAAAGCCATAATCAAATCTTGCGTTATGTGCTACAAAGATTTTTCCCTCAAGTTCTTCTTTAATTTCTTTAGCAAGATCCTCAAAAGTCGGCTGACTAGCCACCATTTGTGGGGATATGCCAGTTAACCTTTGAATATTTTGGGGAATATAGATCTGGGGGTCAATCAACCTCTCCCAAATGCTAACCCCATCGTTTTCTAGGGTTTTAATACCAATCTCAGTAATGCGATCCCGCTCGAAATGGGAGCCTGTAGTTTCAATATCAACAAAAGCAAGCTTGGGATATTGAATGGTTTGCTGACTCATAAAATTCAAGATTGGTGGGCAATCGGCCCAGTTCTATAGGACCAATTGCTGGCACTACCTAATTTAGCTGTGGTTACGATTCAAGTAGTTGGCAAAGTCAAATACGGAATTAGGTCCGCGCGGAACTTCTACAACCTTCTTAAATTCAGCCTTCACTACATACTGAATCTCACCTCGTTGCTTCTTCTCTTTCTTTGGATCTAAGGGAACATATGACTGACGCTCAGGCGCTTTTTTAGCCTCGCTAAAACTTGGAACAAAATCTTTGATAGTAGATGCGAGGGATACATTTTCCATACAACTTAGCATATAAGTCTCTAGAGATTGATAAAGATCCTTAGCAATATCCGATAGCTCAACCTTACGCTTTTTGATTAAATTCATAGCGAGCACGATGTCTTTAATAGTAATGATGCGGGGATCTTTGGAGAGTTGATAGCCGCCTGTTCGCCCCTTGACTGCAATGACGATCCCTGACTCTC
>CAJEZV010000070.1 GCA_903995005.1 uncultured beta proteobacterium | reverse complement strand
TGGGTACATCTTTTAAGGAGTGGACTGCCAAATCTGCTCTGCCATCTTCTAAGGCCGTTTCGAGCTCTTTGACAAATAGACCCTTACCGCCCACTTTAGATAAGGCCTTATCCAAAATCTGGTCTCCCCGGGTGGTCATCCCCAGAATCTGGACATCACAGCCCGGATAGAGCTTTTGCAGGCAAGCTTGCAGGTGCTGGGCCTGCCACATGGCTAGGCGAGATTCGCGGGAGGCAATGACCAAGCGCTTGGGGGCCACAGGGGTAGTGCCAGAGGAGGAATTTAGGGTTTGGGACATAGCATTTAAAATAATCAAAGACCTACACCAATATACTGTGTTTATGAGCTCATCTAAAAATTCCTTAGCCAACAAAGCCCAAGCTTGGTCGGCCCGTTTTGCCGAACCAGTCGACGAACTTGTCCAGCGTTATACGGCTTCTATTGGCTTTGATCAACGCTTTGCCATGGTCGATATTGCTGGCTCCTTGGCTCACGCCCAAATGTTGGCGGCTCAAAAGATTATTAGCGCTCAAGATTTGGCTGATATCCAAAAGGGTATGGCTCAAATCAAGAGTGAGATTGAGTCTGGCCAGTTTAATTGGCAAATAGCACTAGAAGATGTTCATCTCAATATTGAGGCACGCCTGACTGAATTAGTTGGTGATGCAGGAAAGCGTTTACATACCGGTCGTTCACGTAATGACCAAGTAGCCACCGATTTACGTTTATGGTTGCGTGGTAGCGTTGATGAAATTTCCGCTACCCTCAAAACCTTACGCACCGCTCTTTTAGACTTAGCAGAAAAGCATGCTGGGACCATCATGCCTGGTCACACTCATCTGCAAGTTGCACAGCCCATTACTTTTGGCCATCACCTCATGGCTTATTACGAAATGTTTAGTCGTGATGCAGGTCGCTTAGCTGATTTGCGTGCACGCTTTAATCGTCTTCCTTTAGGTGCTGCTGCTTTAGCTGGCACCACCTACCCAATTGATCGGGAGCAGGTAGCTAAGACGCTAGACTTTGATGGCATTTGCAACAACTCATTGGATGCAGTATCCGATCGGGACTTTGCGATTGAGTTCTGCGCCTTCGCATCCATCTTGATGATGCATGTGTCACGCCTCTCAGAGGAGCTCGTGCTTTGGCTCAGCCCACGTTTTGGCTTTATTGATCTGCCAGATCGTTTCTGCACTGGCAGCTCCATCATGCCGCAGAAAAAGAATCCTGACGTTCCTGAATTAGCACGCGGCAAGACTGGTCGAGTCTACGGCGATCTCATGTCCTTATTAACACTCATGAAGAGTCAGCCGCTCGCCTACAACAAAGATAATCAAGAAGATAAAGAGCCTTTATTTGATGCGGTGGATACCGTGCAAGATACCTTGCGTATTTTTGCTGATATGGTTCCACATATTGAAGTTAAAGCGGATGTCATGAAAGCTGCTGCTGAAGAAGGTTTTGCAACAGCAACTGACTTAGCTGATTACTTAGTTAAAAAAGGTCTCGCCTTCCGTGATGCGCATGAAGCGGTTGCTCATGCAGTAAAAGCCTGTGTTGGCAGAAACTGCATGCTTACTGACTTGAGCCTGTCAGAATTACGCTTTGCTTGTGGTCTTGATAATCGCCCTGAACTTATCGGTGATGACGTCTTTGCCTTGCTCACCGTCGATGGTTCTGTGCAATCACGCCAGCACGCTGGAGGCACCGCACCTTCTCAAGTACTAGCAGCCATCAAACGGGGTCGTGCAGACCTCTAGATCGCATGGGGTTTTGGTCCAAGATATCTGCGGGTATTGATCGCGTAAACCAACTGCTGGGCAATGCTGCCAGCATCATGATCCTACTGTCTTGCGTAGTCTCGGCGAGCAATGCCCTGCTGCGCTACGGCCTAGATATCAGCAATAACTGGCCTCTTGAGCTGCAATGGTATTTATTTAGCGCCGCAGTCATGTTGGGCGCAGCCTACACACTTAAACGCAATGAGCATGTTCGAGTTGATTTAATTTACTCACGCCTATCAGATCGTGGTCGTATTTGGATAGATTTATTTGGCTTGGTTTTGTTCTTGATGCCAGCTTGTATTTTGTTTGCCTGGCTTTCATGGACAACTCTCTTTTATCCATCCTGGTTGGTCATGGAGCATTCTTCTAACTCTGGTGGCTTAGCGCGTTATCCCATCAAATTTGTTGTACCGTTTGGCTTCTTCATGCTGAGCTTACAAGGTCTCTCAGAAATCATCAAACGGATTGGCGCACTCAAAGGTAAAACTACTTTGGCCGCTGAAGATCTTCGTTACGAAAAGCCAATGCAATGATTCCATTAGAGTGGATGCCTCCCCTAATGTTTGCTGGCCTGATCGTCTTTATGCTGATCGGCTTTCCGGTGGCGTTCTCCCTGATGGCTGCCGCTTTATTCTTTTCAGCAATAGCTATCAGTGAAGGTTTCTTTGGCATGCCGTTTTTGCAAGCCATTCCGCAGCGCATCTTTGGTAGCGTGCTGGCGAATGATCTACTTCTAGCGATTCCATTCTTTACTTTTATGGGTGCGATTCTTGAGCGCTGCGGCCTGGCTGAAGAGATGCTTGATTCTATGGGCCAACTGTTTGGCAGAGTACGAGGCGGTCTGGGCTACTCAGTCATCATCGTGGGATTTATTCTCGGCGCTATTACTGGCACTGTAGCTGCTCAGGTCATTGCTATGGCAATGATTGCTCTCCCAGTCATGATGCGTTATGGCTACAACATGCGCTACGCCACAGGTGTTCTGGCAGCGTCTGGCACGATTACGCAATTAGTACCCCCATCCCTAGTTCTGATTGTGTTGGCAGATCAACTTAAGACTCAAAGTGGTAGCGCTGATGTGGGCAGCATGTATCTTGGCGCTTGGGGACCCTCACTACTGCAGATCGCCCTCTTTGCGCTCTATACATTTTTCTTAAGCCGTATTCGACCAGACTATTTACCAGCTATTCCAGAGAACGAATTAACTCTCAAGGGCTGGGCACTCTGGAAAAAATGTCTTCTGGGAATTATTCCATCGGCAGTGCTGATCTTTTTAGTTCTGGGCACCATCATGACTGGCATTGCAACCCCAACAGAGTCTGGTGCTATGGGTGCAATGGGTGCTTTGCTTTTAGCTTGGCTGCGTAGAGCCAGTATTCCAAACCTCAGAAGGTTGATTCAGGAAGCTTATCAAAACACGATGCGCATTACTGCGATGGTGGTTTTTATTTTGATTGGATCGACTTGTTTCTCGGTAGTTTATCAGGGAGTAGATGGTGGGCAATGGGTTGAGGCGCTCTTTGCAGATTTGCCTGGTGGCTGGGTTGGTTTCTTAATCATCGTTAACCTCTTTGTCTTTTTCTTGGCATTCTTCCTGGACTTTTTTGAGATTGCCTTCATCATCGTGCCGATGCTTGCGCCAGTAGCGGTGAAATTACTGTCGCCTGTACTGCTGGATTCTATGAATGGCAATCCGCAGGCAGCCGCAAGTGCCGCGCTTGTCTGGTTTGGGGTGATGCTCTGCGTCAATATGCAAACCTCATTCATGCACCCACCGTTTGGCTTTGCCCTCTTCTATCTCAGGGGTGTGGCTCCAAAAGAAGTGAAGAGCAGCGATATCTATTGGGGTGCATTGCCTTGGGTAGGATTACAACTCATCATGGTGGCAGTAGTCATTGCCTTCCCTGCGCTAGTGACAACCTTATTAGATAAGCCCTCTGCTGTTGTTCAAAGCCAGGAGTTTAACTTCACGGACAGTGAAGAAACCAAATCAGATTCGCCCAGTAAAGTGGATGAGGATGCGCCGGTGACGTTTCAGTTGGATAAGCCAGTTAAATAAAAATGCCCCGCTTCTGCAGGGCATTTTTCATTTAAGTCTCAAGAAACTTTAAAGCGTAATATCGCGCTCTTATCTGACGCAATCAACGTAGTATTCACTGCGACCGTCTACATCCACTTTCACTAGACCATGAATATCCGTTTCGAAGCCCGGGAACTTCTGATTAAAGTCTCTGGCGAAGTAAAGATAGTCAACGATACGCTTGTTAAAACGCTCACCTGGAATCAAGAGTGGAATACCTGGTGGGTATGGCGTTACCAACATTGCCGTTACGCGCCCCTCTAGTTGATCAAGCGGCACACGATCAACTTCTTTGTGCGCCATCTTAGCCCAAGCCTCGGAAGGCATCATGGCTGGAACCATGTCGGAGGTATACATCTCAGTGGTCATGCGGGCTACATCACGACCCTTGTAGAATTCATGGATCTGCTGGCAAATATCTTTCAGGCCAACGCGTTCATAGCGTGGGTGCTTCGCAACGAACTCAGGAAGTACTTTCCATAAAGGTGCATTCTTATCAAAGTGATCCTTGAACTGTTGCAATTCGGTTACGAGCGTATTCCAGCGACCTTTAGTGATACCGATCGTAAACATAATAAAGAAAGAGTACAGGCCACACTTCTCAACAATCACTCCATGTTCAGCAAGATACTTAGTCACGATACTGGCAGGGATACCCATTGAGCCAAAGTGGCCCTCGATATCCAATCCTGGCGTCACTACCGTGGCCTTAATGGGATCAAGCATATTGAAGTCTTTGGCCAACTTACCAAAGTCATGCCAAGAGGCATTTGGTTCCAGAATCCAATCTGAACGTTCGCCAATACCCTCTTCGGCCAAATGATCTGGACCCCAAACCTTGAACCACCAATCAGCGCCAAACTTATCGTCTACTTCACGCATTGCGCGACGGAAGTCCATTGCTTCAGCAATCGACTCTTCCACTAAGGTAGTGCCGCCAGGCGACTCCATCATGGCAGCAGAAACGTCACAGGAAGCAATAATGGCGTACTGCGGACTAGTAGATGTATGCATGAGATAGGCTTCATTAAAGCAATCACGATCTAACTTAGTCTCTTCAGCATCTTGAACCAATACTTGTGAAGCCTGTGACAAGCCAGCGAGCAACTTATGGGTCGACTGAGTGGCAAACATCAAACTCTTTTTGGTGCGCTTGCGATCAGAGCCAATCGCATGCATATCCTTATAGAAAGGATGGAATGCAGCATGCGGTAACCACGCTTCATCAAAGTGCAAAGAATCTACTTTTCCATCAAGCATATCTTTGATCATCTCGACGTTGTAAACAATACCGTCATAGGTACTCTGAGTCAGCGTCATCACACGTGGCACTACGTTTTTATTTTTAATAAAAGGGTTGGCATCAATTTTTTTCTTGATATTGGCCCACTCAAACTCTTCTTTAGGAATTGGACCAATAATGCCAAGGTGATTGCGAGTTGGCATTAAGAAAATCGGGATCGCGCCCATCATCGTGATCGAATGAATTACGGATTTATGACAATTTCGGTCTACTAGTACCACGTCTCCAGGAGCAACGGTGGAGTGCCAAACAATTTTGTTTGATGTAGATGTGCCGTTAGTAACAAAGAACAAATGGTCGGCATTAAAGATGCGGGCGGCATTGCGCTCGCTCTGTAGCACTGGTCCAGTATGGTCTAGCAGCTGACCTAGCTCTTCTACGGCGTTACAAACGTCAGCGCGTAGCATGTTCTCGCCAAAGAACTGATGGAACATTCGGCCAACTGGACTCTTTAGAAAGGCAACACCACCTGAGTGACCAGGGCAATGCCAAGAGTAGGAGCCCTCTGAAGCATAATTCGTTAATGCTCGGAAGAATGGTGGCGCCAAAGAATCAAGATATACCTTTGCTTCGCGAATAATGTGACGTGCTACAAATTCTGGGGTGTCTTCATTCATGTGAATGAAACCGTGCAATTCACGCAAGATGTCATTGGGCATATGACGTGAGGTACGTGTCTCACCATACAAGAAGATGGGAATGTCTTCATTACGTTTACGTACTTCAGTAATAAAGGCGCGCAAATTATTTAACGCGGGAAGGTCATGATCTTCAGAATCGGAATCAAACTCTTCATCATCAATTGAAACGATGAAAGAAGATGCACGGGAAGCTTGTTGTGCAAAAGAGGTTAAGTCGCCGTAGCTTGTTAAGCCGATCACTTCCATGCCTTCTTGCTCAATGGCTTCAGCTAGGTCGCGAATACCCGAACCCGAAATATTTTCGGAACGAAAGTCCTCATCAATAATGATGATTGGGAAACGAAATTTCATAAAAACTCCCCTGCTGTTCGGTCCGATGTATTCGGAACCCACTTCTCAAAATTACTAAGATCAATCACCCGACCTCCGCCTGGCGAAACCGTGACTATATCGATAAATGTCGCATTTTGCTGGACATCTCTAGGTAAGTAAACATGGCGGGCATAAACCTGGTTTGCAAGGCTCTCATGGTAGCCAGTAAAGGTAATCAATAGGTGCCAATTACCATTGAGGGCGCTATTGCCCAAATACTCATTTAAAGCGCTAGTCTCATCAATGCTATGCATTGCCATCCAAGTCAGAGAGAAGACTGGACTCTCAGAGCGATGCAAAGGCAGCTCAACAGATCGACGATAGCGCTCCCCCTCTGAGGTCATGCTTTCGGCAATGAGCCACAGTCGCAGCTGGGCCTCAACAATATGGGAACTACGATCATTGGCAACTCTGAACTTTAAGGTCTTAGTGCCATTGTGATTACCTACTACCGCCACCTTAGAAAAACGTACTCCGGCAGTAGGTCTTGTAAAGCGCGCAAAAGCTAAACCCGTCATTAAAGCAGAATAAACAATCCCAAAAAATGCCTCAAAGGTCACAATCGCATTAGGCCAAGATCCCACTGGTGTCATGCGCCCATAACCAATCGTCGCCATAGTTTGCACACTGAAGAAAAAAACGTCTAGTAGAGAACCGGGTTGCGCATGAGTAATTGCGCCATCGCCACAAGCAAGGTAAGAAAAAGCAAATAAAAGATTGGCGCCCAAATAGACCGTGATGACCAGTAGTAAGAAGCTGGTCCAGCTTGTACCCAAAAGCCAGTGGTAGAAATTATTTTCTGGACGCGCCACTTCAGAGCGCGTAAGGGTTGCGCGATACTCATCTAAGTCAATACGCGCAGGGCTGCGATTGATAAGAAATTTACGCACTACCGAGAATAGCTTAGGTCTTGGGCAGGGTTACGCCCCGCTGACCTTGATACTTACCACCGCGATCTTTATATGATGTGCCACAGACTTCATCGCTCTCAAAAAAGAGAACTTGCGCACATCCCTCACCTGCATAAATCTTTGCAGGCAATGGCGTGGTGTTAGAAAACTCTAGAGTGACATA
>CAJEZV010000069.1 GCA_903995005.1 uncultured beta proteobacterium | reverse complement strand
CGAGCTTGTGTATGTGTAGTTGCGATGACAAAGTTACCTTGGTCTTGGCTTGCAAAATCTTTGCCAACCCGCTTTAAGGTTTCGACTTCATCTAAGATACGCTCAATTGAACTCAGAATTCTTTTGCCTGGCTCAGTGAGTGAGCGAATCCGTTTACCATGTCGGCGAAATATTTCTACGCCTAACTCGTCCTCGAGCTCAATAATGGCCTTGGATACTCCCGGCTGAGAGGTAAATAGTGCCTTAGCGGCTGTTGTCAGGTTAAAGTTTTGCCTAACCGCTTCGCGGACAAAGCGAAATTGATGAAGGTTCATGATGATTCCTATCTATATACCAACAATCATATAGGAATCAAATTCTAAATGAATTTTGGGTATTAAGACTTAGATACCCAGCGTAATCCAATGATTGCAAGCAAAAAATAGACAAGAGGTGGTGTTAAGGCAGTCATAAAGGCTGGCCAAGATCCCAAGAG
This sequence comes from uncultured beta proteobacterium, assembly GCA_903995005.1. GTDB lineage: Bacteria > Pseudomonadota > Gammaproteobacteria > Burkholderiales > Burkholderiaceae > Polynucleobacter. Next base: position 6,908 of record CAJEZV010000069.1, on the reverse strand, counting down.
CCCCACGTTTGAAAATAAGGAATTAAAGAGTTGGAAGCTCATGCCGAGCATGATTCCGCCGAAAACCTTGATACCAACGCTACCAGCACGCACTTTTAAATATGCAAAAGGGAGCGCTAAAGTTAGCATTACAAAAATCGTAAAGGGGTAAACCACTTTTTTCCAGAAGGCAATGGAGTGGCGTTGCGCATCTTGTTTGTTATCGCGTAGATGGGAAATGAATCGACCCAAACTAAGGATAGACATTTTTTCAGGGCTAATTAGTAAGACACTCAAAATTTGAGGTGTAACTTCAGACTCTAGGGTAAGCATGGGATGAGTAAATGTCTGCGCAGAAAAGACTGGGTTTAATGGATCGGCTTGCTTGGTTTCTTTGAAGCGAGTTTCTACAACATCATTCAGAACCCAAATGCCAGTTTCATCGAATTGACCAGAGGCAGCACTTCTAATCGATAGAAGATGGTAGGCATCATTAAATTCATACATCCGAATATTGCTGATTTCATTATTTTTATCAACCTTGCCTACGTTCACATAACGCACACCAGGCCTTACTGCTCCACTGCCATCCTCATCACGTAAACGATCTTTTACCCAGACACCTGTTCTGAATTGAGAGGAATACGCTGACCCTAGAGCCTTCATCCGAATTTGGTCTGATTTGGATTCCGTATAAGGGCCGATCCATTCGCTCATGATCAGTGTGAGCGCTACTAATGGAAGTGATATTTTAGTGAGGGTAATCAACCCGCGTTTCACGTCCAATCCAGCAATACGCAAAATCGTAAATTCAGATTGGCTCGCGAGCATAGCAAATACATAGATACTGCCGATCAGCCCAGCAATTGGAATGATTTCGGAGATACGACTTGGTGCCTTTAAGAGAACATGAAGGAGTGCTAGTGGCAATGTGTAGCCACCTTGGACAGATCCAAGCTCACTTAAGATGTCGAAGAATAAGAATAGGGCGACGAGTGCAAACAGAATAAAGCCAAATGCTCCATAAATTTGCTTGGCTAGGTAGCGCTCATAGATGAAGGGAAATAACTGATTCATTTGCTTGAAAACTTAGCGGGTAGTTGGCGACGCCACCACTTCAATGATGGATTGACGCGATTGCGTATGAGGACGATGGCAATCAGCAGTGCAAGTAAGTGAATTGGCCACACACCAATCAGCATGCTCACTTTTCCTTTAGCCACAAAATTTTGAGTCAGATTTAGTAGGTTGCTATAGATTAAATAAATTAAGACCGCATAAAACATGGCGGTGTAGTTGCCAAGCCGAGGATTGACATAAGCAAGGGGAATGGCAATAAGAACCAATCCGAGGGCCATTAGTGGTAGGCCAATCCGCCAAAGCAGTTCAGCACGATTAGGATTAATGGTGTCTGGATTGGATTCATTCAGTAATTCATGAACTGTTTTTTCACGATCACGCGGTGCTGGGGCTAGGGCTTCTTTGCTACGAAGTTTGGTACTGTACTCATTGAATTCCAGTATCCTGAAATCTGGCTGGGTTGGTTGACCCTCGTAGCGTCGGCCATTGTGAAGCACAATGGACTTCTCTCCGCCTTCAGAGTTTTTTATGTAACCTGTTGAAGAGACTGCAACACTGAGCTTGCCATTCTTGGAGTCAGCAACAAAAATATTTTTTACTTCACTTTTATCGATGTCCAATTCTTCAATAAAAAATACACGTTCTGCTTTTGCTGATTCTCTAAATTGTCCGGCACTCACCATTGAGACATCATCGCGCTGTTGAAAGCGTTGACTAATGAGAGTGGATTCGCGATTGGCCCAGGGCCATACAAATAACGCTAAGAGGGCAATGATGATGATAAGAGGTGTTGCAAACTGCAGAATGGGGCGAATTAAATTCGTAATGCTCAAGCCACTGGCAAACCACACAATCATTTCTGAGTCTTTATACCAGCGCACTAAAACGATCAGCGTTGCCACAAAAAGTGATACGGTTAACAGGACTGCTAAGTAGCCCAAAGTTGCCAACGAAATTAAGACTAGCGCATCTTCTGGATTGACCGCCCCATTGGCGGCGTAACCCAAAATTCGAATCACCAAGGTGGTAACCATAATGGTGACTAGGACCAAAAAGACCCCGCCAGTCGTAAAGTTGAGTTCTCGGCGAAGGGCTTGGTTAAAAATCATCTAAAACTGTTTATCTGGATTCTGGGGTTATTGGTGGGGTCTATATAGCTTATATTGGTGCAGATAAAAGAAGTTCATCTCATGTCGGAGGATAATGGATAAAAGTGCCGTTTTAGTAATTTCCTACCCTCTTGAGTCGACTTAAACATACCGCAATAGATTATGACAATTCAATTTAGCACCAAGATTTTCCCTCAGGCTGACCTCCAAAGCCCAAAAGCCTTAAATTCCAGTCTAAAAAGCCTGCTGGCACAAAATTCTGACTGTTTAGTTTTAGGCTATTCCAAAGCAGACTTAGGTAGTTTCAGCAGCACAAAAGCTGCGAAAAATAAGACTGGATTTTTGGCCGAGCTAGATCATTTACTAGGCGGCTCAGTAGCCCATGCCAATTTACTAGGCGATCTTGATGATAAGCAATCTTCTGTATGTCTTTTGCGTGCTGAAAAATCTTGGGCTACAAATGGCGTTAAGGTAAAACGTGTTCTCCTGCTAGGTACAGGCGACTTGCATCTTGAAAGTGCACGTAGTTTGAGTAGTTTTTCAAAAGTGGTACGCGCAGGATTGAAAGCCTTAAGTGGTAGCTCGATTGAAAATGCACTCTGGTTTGTACCGAGCTTTGGGCAAAAAGCAGAATTGATTGCAGAAGAAGTGCGTTTAACTATTCAGTATGCTGGTGATCAAGCTTATCGTTTTGGCGTACGTCAGCCTGCTATGAAATTTAAAGCCAAAGACAAAGCCGACACTTTTAAGCATTTGGTGTTTGCAGGCAATAACGCATGCGCTAAAGAGCTCAAGTCTGCTGTAGAGCAAGGCCTAGCGATGGTTGAAGGTATGCACCTCGCAAAAGATTTAGGCAATCTTCCTCCCAATGTTTGCACTCCTACTTATTTAGCAAAGACTGCTCAAGGCCTCAGTAAAAAAGTTGGCATGAAAGTCGAAGTGCTTGGCAAAAAGCAAATAGAGGCCTTAGGTATGGGTTCATTTTTATCTGTTGCCCAGGGCTCTGCAACGCCTCCTCAATTTATTGTGATGCGTCATCAAGGCGGTAAGACTGGTGATGCACCGATTGTTTTGGTAGGCAAAGGTATTACATTTGATACCGGTGGAATTTCATTAAAACCGGGCGAAGCCATGGATGAGATGAAGTACGACATGTGTGGCGCCGCTTCAGTTATTGGCACCTTGTATGCGGCTGGCTTGATGAAGCTCAATAAAAACGTGATCGGCGTGATCCCAACCTGCGAGAATATGCCATCAGGTCAAGCAACTCGCCCTGGCGATATTGTGAAGAGTATGTCTGGTCAAACCATCGAGATTTTGAACACTGATGCCGAGGGTCGTTTGATTTTGTGTGACGCACTCACTTATGTTGAGCGCTTTAAGCCGAAGGCAGTGATTGATATCGCTACATTAACTGGGGCATGCATCATCGCTTTGGGACATGTACATAGCGGCCTGTTTTCAGAGGATGAAGATTTAGTGGATGCTCTCACTAAGGCAGGAAAAGCTTCCTTAGATACTGTCTGGCGCTTACCTCTAGATGCTGCTTATCATGAGCAGCTCAAGTCCAATTTTGCTGACGTGGCTAATATTGGCGGGCGCCCCGCAGGTAGCGTTACAGCAGCTTGCTTCTTGTCGCGTTTTACCGAGAAGTACAAGTGGGCTCACTTAGATATTGCTGGTACGGCCTGGAAGAGTGGCGCTGCCAAAGGTTCTACTGGACGTCCAGTACCTTTGCTGGTGAATTTCTTGATTGAGCAGAAGTAAGTTTCTCTCCTGATATGGCTCGTATAGACTTTCATAGCAATGTAGCTGACAAGCTGGAATATGCCTGTCGCCTAACGCGCAAAATTTGGAGCGCTACTGCAGTAGGTCAACCCGTGCGTAATATCGTCATGATTGGCGAGAAGGCTGACCTCAAAAAATTAGACGAGCTACTCTGGACTTTTAGTAGCACTGATTTTTTACCGCATTGCTTTATCAATGATGAAGCTGCAGCCGATACTCCGATAGTCTTAACTGATGATTTTGCCTCTCCAGACCTATCAGGAGTACCTCATGCTGATGTCATGATTCATTTGGGAATGCGAATGCCCCAAGATGTAGCCGCTTTAGTTGCCCGCTTCCCTCGCATTGTTGAAGTGGTTACAGTTGATGAGGCAGAACGCCTAGCAGGGCGCGAGCGTTATAAGGCGTATCGCGACCTTGGTCACGAGCTGCATAATTTTGACCAATCAAAGAGTTAAGGTATGTTGATTCATCCTCAGTTTGATCCAGCTGCAATTCGCATTGGATCATTTGCGATTCATTGGTATGGCCTGATGTATCTCATGGCCTTTGCACAGTTTTTATTATTAGGTCGTCTACGTATCCGTGCGCCACGCTATCAAGCATTAGCTTGGGGCTATAAGGATTTGGAAGATCTGTTATTCGCAGGCGTCTTAGGCGTTGTTCTCGGCGGTCGTCTAGGGTATGTCTTGTTTTATATGCCTGGCCATTATTTTGCCAACCCTTTGGATATTCTGAAAATTTGGGAAGGCGGGATGTCCTTCCATGGTGGCTTGCTTGGTGTTCTGACTGCGTTGTATTGGTTCGCTAAAAAACGGAACACCACTTTTTTTGTGGTGAGTGATTTGGTGGCGCCTTTAGTGCCATTTGGTTTGGCCTTTGGTCGCTTGGGTAACTTTATCAATGGCGAGCTATGGGGGCGTCCTACAGATTTGCCTTGGGCCATGGTATTTCCAATGGTCGATAACATCCCGCGCCACCCATCGCAAATCTATCAATTTTTAGGCGAAGGCATTTTGTTAGGAGTAGTGCTGTGGATTTATTCTAGCAAGCAGCATCGTGTAGGTCAGGTCTCAGGACTGTTCTTGTTTGGCTATGGTATCTGTCGCTTCTTAGCGGAATACGCCCGCGAGCCAGATGCTTTTCTTGGTCTCTTAGGCCTCGGTTTATCGATGGGCCAATGGCTATGTATACCGATGATCCTCTTTGGTCTGTATCTTATGACAGCATTTAAATCGAAGTCCAAGGTATAAAAATTTACCTAGGTCTCGAAGTGCTTATGTTGCAACGCAATAATATCTAAATACCTATATTCTCTAGATACAATCACAGCTTCATGGATTTCCTTGCCTTTGCAGGAATATATTGATTTACCGTTTTTGTTAGTTGTATTTCTGAAAAGACCTCATGCTTGAAAAGTTAGCAAAAGCCAGATATTTTTCGCGCGTTACCGGTGCGGTCAATCGCCTTATTTCTGAGCGCGGCGAGTCTAATGCTGTCAGCATGGCTGATGAGGTCATTCATAACTATCGCAAGTTATCTAAAGATCAACACGCAAAGTTTTTTACTTTTTTATTTCAAAAGCTCAATCCAGACCCTGCAGCAGTAATGGCTGCAGCGCAAAATTTTTCTGCTGAAGGTAATGCTCGCAACTATATTAAATTGCAGCGGGTTGCTGAGCCACCACGACAAGAATTATTTCGTCGCCTAAATCGCGCAACAGATGGTACTGCTGCATTAGTGGCTATGCGCCGCGATCTTTTACAACTACTAGATAAACAGCCTGAGTTAACTGCAGTAGATTTTGACTTACGCCATCTGCTTTCTTCTTGGTTTAATCCTGGCTTTTTGAAGATGCATCGGGTTGATTGGAAATCGCCTGCAGAGGTCTTAGAAAAACTCATTCAGCATGAAGCGGTGCATGCGATTGATGGTTGGGATGACCTGCGCCGCCGCCTGCAGCCTGATCGCAGATGCTTTGCCTTCTTTCATCCTCAGTTACCTAATGAGCCATTGATCTTCGTTGAGGTGGCATTGCTACCTGAGATCCCTGCAGTGATTACGCCGCTTGTGGATAAAAAAGCAGAAACAGTTCATCAAACCTCTAATTACAAAGTAGCAGCCTTTTATTCCATCAGTAACTGCGAACCTGGATTACGCGGTGTCTCTATGGGTAACTTCTTGATTAAGCGGGTTGCTGAGCAATTGCATGCAGAGTTTCCTGGCCTGAAAACTTTTGTGACCTTGTCACCCATTCCTGGATTTATTGATTGGGTTGCTAGTGGTGCTGATATTGGCGGTGAAAAAGCCAGCGTGCAACTCAAGCCTGCCATTAGAACTGCACTCGAGCAAGCATTAGAGACGATTGGTTTAGAGAAGCGTTCTTGGACTGAGCGCTTAAGTTCTGGATGGCATCCTGATAATGCGACTGAAAAAGAAAAATCTGCATTAATGTGTCTGGCGAGTATTTATTTAGGTCTTGGTTCTGCTGGGCGTAATGGCAATCCGGTGGCTAAGTTTCACCTGGGCAATGGCGCAAGGTTGCATCAAATTAATTGGGCAGGCGACCTTTCTCGCAAGGGCTTACGCCAATCAGCGGCATTAATGGTTAACTATTTATACGATCTTTCTTCTGTAGAGGTAAACCATGAGCGGTTTACCCTGGGGGAGATTGATTATTCAAGGGCGGTGGGCCGTTTAATGACCCCATAAACAGGAATTGAGGAGGAGGCACCCTAAGGCAGAATTCAAAGAGTATTCGCTTAGGGGTTCATGGAGTAAGCTAAGTGGCATTGGGCAGCAAATAAGAAAGCATTATTGATGCCTAAATGTTGTGTATACAGCCAATAAAAATGGCAAGTAGAGGAGACAAAAATGTTGAAGAAATTGAGATTTTCAAGCCTTGTAAAGCAGTTTCTATTCTTGGCTTGTGCTGCACCTTTGGTGGTGATG
>CAJEZV010000068.1 GCA_903995005.1 uncultured beta proteobacterium | reverse complement strand
GATGGGGATTGGCTAGCTATGCGACTGAACTCATTCAGATTTTCCGTGGTTTGCTTGAGGTTTTCAATTGTTGCGGTAGTGTCCCCTTGAATACTAGTGACGGTTTGCCGCAGGGATACTATTGCTCCCGTCAATTCACGCATCAAAATATTGAGCTCATCCTTATCAGTAACTTTAGCGATGCGATCGATAATGACATTCAGAGATTGAACTGAGCGTACCAGACCTTCATGGCCTTTACCATCACCCGCCATCAGAGTATTGAGATTAACCAATAATTGATCAAACTTCTTTTGTGTTTCCTCAATATTTGTGTGATTAAGCGTGCTTACAAATTTTTGCAATCCAGAAATAATTTCATCTGCTTGATTGGGAAGTGAGGGTATTACTGGCTCCGCAGGCTTCCAGTGATAGATAAGTGGAGTGTATTCAGAATTATTGCTAGTGAAATCAAACTCAACATAGTTAACGCCGGTGATACCCATAGACTTGACGCGTGCCCGCAGATTATTTTTAACAAAGTCTTCAATTTGACCCTCGGTTAATTTATCCCCAAAGATTTGCATGCGTATAACTACGTATTGAAGACGCTTCTCAAAGGGGATGTCTTTTTCATAGATATCACCTGACAATCCAATCATGGTGACTTGACCAATCTTTACTCCCCTGAAGCGAACTGCAGCCCCAGTATCAAGACCAGTAACAGACTGCTTCAGGTAGGTTTCTACGACAAAGGATTTTTGGAACAATTGGCCTGATCCGAAGACCAAAATAATGGCTATTAGCACCCCGATTGCGGCAAGGACAAAAACGCCTAAACGGAAATAATTTGGATTGGAATTATTACTCATGCAGCTTCCTTGCTCATCATGCGATTGAAGAATTGATGCACCCTAGGATCGGGACTAGTATCTCTTAACACTTTCGGGTCGCCCTGGGCAATGATGCCCTTGCTTGCCTTATCTAACATAATGACTTTGTCTGCAATAGCATAAATACTCGCTAACTCGTGGGAGACAATCACAAACGTAATTCCTAAATTTTTAGAGAGGTCCAAAATCGTACTATCTAGATCTGCTGAAGTAATGGGGTCAAGACCTGCAGAAGGCTCATCTAAGAATAAGATCTTGGGATCTAAAGCCATCGCCCTAGCAATGGCAGCACGCTTTTGCATGCCACCGCTAATTTCGTTTGGCATATAACTCTCATATGGCAATAGGCCTACTAAATCTAATTTACAGCGCGCTAATAGGTTCATCTGCTCTTGCTGAAGATCGGTGTATTCCTGCATAAATAGTGTCACGTTATCCAACAAGTTCATGGAGCCAAATAATGCACCTTGTTGATACATCACACCAAAACTAGTCATAATCTTTTGGCGCTGCGCACCAGTTGCAGTGGTGATATTCATGTCTTCAATGAGGACATCGCCTGATATGGGCTCATATAGACCAAAGAGATTTTTCAGTAGGCTTGATTTTCCACAACCGGAACCACCCAAAATCACAAAGATCTCACCATAATTAACCGAGAAGTTGAGATTTTGCAAAAGAATATTTGAGCCGTAACCTACGGTCAAATTCTGAACATCAATCGCAAGTGCATTCTGGTCCATTAGAAGCCTGTCTTATAAGAGATGTATGCGAAGATGCCGTCTACCACCACAATCATGACAATACTGCTGACCACCGCACGGGTAGCAGAGATGCCAACGGCTGCTGCACCAGTGCCAGTTTGCATGCCACGTAGACAGCCAACAGCAGACACGACAACACCAAACAAGGTTGCCTTAATGAGTCCAGAGCCAATATCCTCAATCGTCACCGTTTGCACCATCCCGTTCCAAAAATTAATGAATGGGATGTCATAGGCCAGCATCGTCACCATAGAAGCAAAAATACTCACGATGTCAGCAAATAAAGTAAGAACTGGCATGACTAAAATTCCGGCAAGCACACGGGGCACTACCAAGAAGCGAATTGGACTCAGGCCACCAGTTACCAATGCATCAACTTCGCTATTTACAGTCATCGTACCAATCTCAGCAGCAAAAGCGGCCGATGAACGACCAGCAAGCAAGATTGCCGTAATCAAAGGCCCCATCTCGCGCACAATACCCAACGCCGCTAAAGGACCAACAAAAGAGACTGCTCCAAACTGCTTCATTCCGATAGCGGCCTGAAAAGACAAAATAACGCCAATGAGGAACGACACTAAACCAACGATTGGTAAGGCGGCTATACCTGCTTGAACGGCCGCATTGACAAAGTCGCCCCAGCGCACTTGCTTTGGATTACGTAAAGACCAAAATAAATCAGCCGCTAGGTGGCCAGTGAAAGTCACGAGGCCTTTGGCATCATCTAATAAAGCCTGAGTAACTTTGCCAGTTTCAACGATGAAACCACTCTTGAGAATCGCTTTGGGAGCCGGAAATAAATTAATGATCGGGTCAAACTCTTTGAGCAATGGTTCATATTTAGGATCTAATCCCACTATGGAAAACTTGCCACCCGATTTTTGTTGCGCTTCTTCAAGGTCAATTAAAAATGCTATACCTGCGACATCGAGCGATGAAATATGAGTGGCGTCAAAAACCAGAGTGTGGCTACCCGAACTTTTTAACCAAGCATCTTGTTGTTCACGTATTTGAGTCCATACATTTGTCAGCGAATAGACATCCACTTTGCCTGTAATCAAAACCTTGGCATTCTCTGAGTCGACCAATACCCACTTCGCAATCGAAGTCTCTACTGTGGCGGTATCCGTACTGGTCGTCATTATGAAAAAGGGGTTCTAGTAGGCTTCTAAAGTACTGATACGGGTGATTATGGCAATTTCGATGAGAGCTTGAAATCGTCCAATCCCAACTATAAGGGATCTTTATGAAGGGCTTGAGAAAGTGAAAAGGGCCCAGTTTTTCAACTAGGCCCTCAATAAGATGGTGCGGCTGGCAGGAATTGAACCCACGACCCCTTGGTTCGTAGCCAAGTACTCTATCCAGCTGAGCTACAGCCGCAACAGCCATAATTATGCCATGGAAGAGAAAAACTACATTACACCCGCTGGCCACGAACGCATCAAAGCCGAGCTTCTTCAGCTCTTAAACCTTGATCGGCCTGAGGTAGTGAAGGTGGTTCACTGGGCCGCCTCCAATGGCGACCGCTCAGAAAATGGGGACTATATATATGGCAAAAAGCGGCTTCGGGAGATTGACCGCCGAATTCGCTTTCTCAATAAAAGACTTGAATTTGCCGTGGTTGTAGACAATTTAGCTCGCAAAAATGGGGATGCTGATGCCGAACAAGTCTTCTTCGGGGCTACGGTTACCTACACCTCGCTAGAGGGTTCAGATGCTGGAAAAGAAACCGTAATCACAATTGTGGGAGTCGATGAAGTTGATCTTGAGAAAGGCCACGTCAGCTGGGTATCACCGATTGCTAAAGCTTTAATCAAAGCAAGATTAGGGGATTGCGTGTCAATCCAAACTCCTACCGGACCTTGTGAAATTGAGATACTAGACGTTCAGTATCTCTAGAATGATTAAGGGTTTAAAGCGCCCTGGTGCGAGTCACTCGCATCACATCATGATTGGTACGTAGGCTGCGCATGACCTTTGATAAATGCAAACGATCATATACCTGGATCGTGAAACGAATAGTGACCGAGTCTTCTTTGTAGCGATCTTCCATCGATACATTCATGATGTTTGAATCTGCGGAGGTCACACTACTAGCAACTCGTGCTAGAACACCTTTACCTTGGCGAGTATCAATCGCCAAATCGACTTCAAATTCACGATGAACCTCTTTACTCCACTCTACCTCGACCCACTTATCACCATCCTTTGACAGCATGCGCAGGGCAACTGGGCAATCGTTGGTATGTACTTGTAGGCCCTCACCCTTGCCGAGATAACCAATAATGTTATCGCCTGGTATCGGATGGCAGCATGTCTGAAAACTAATTGAATTACCTTCACGACCATCCACCAAGATGGCCTGGCGCTGATGGTGACTGACCTCGGTAGTCGAAGCTATCCAATCAGCAGCACCCAAACGCATTTGATCACCGCCACCTTCGTCATCAATCAAGATCTTAAGACGAATTGCGAGTTCTTGGGGTGATCTTCTTCCTAAGGCAATATTGACGCAGGCCTCTTCGCGCGTTTTATCGCCGGTCCAATGCATCAACTTTTCCCAAATCTCTGGGGTAATCAAAGCAGCATCGACACCTTGCTGTCGAAGACCGTTGGCCAAAAGACGTTCGCCTAATTGCAATGATTCAGCGTAATGTTTTGTTTTTAAGGAATGTCGTATGGAAGCGCGCGCTTTACCTGTGCGTACAAAGGCTAACCAACCAGGATTTGGCTGGGAGTTTGCTGAAGTCACCACTTCAATAATGTCGCCATTCTTGAGTTCGCTGCGTAGCGGTAATTGCAGGCCGTTAATTTTTACAGCAACGCAATTGTTTCCGAGATCACTATGAATGGAGTATGCAAAGTCTAGTGCTGTTGCGCCCCGAGGCAAGGCTCTGATTTGCCCTTTTGGAGTGAAGACATAGACTGCATCTGGGAACAAATCAATCTTGACATGCTCTAAAAATTCTTGAGAATCGCCACTGCTATCCTGAATATCAATTAAGGACTGTAGCCACTGATGAGCGCGGTTCTGCACCTCGCTCATATCGGGTGAGCCATCCTTGTAAGCCCAGTGCGCAGCAACCCCCGCCTCTGCTACCGCATGCATATCCGTTGTACGAATCTGGAACTCCACAGGAACACCTGATGGACCTAATAAAGTTGTATGTAGCGATTGATAGCCATTGAGCTTAGGAATCGCGATGTAATCCTTAAACTTGCCTGGCATTGGCTTGTAAAGAGAATGCAAAATGCCCAAGGCACGGTAGCATTCATCAATGGTGTGCACTGTCACACGGAAGGCATATACATCTAGAACTTGAGAAAAACTCACATGCTTGCTACGCATCTTGTTGTAGATGCTATATAGCGTCTTTTCTCGACCACGTAAATCTACTTCGAGATTGGCTTTAGCAAAAGACATCCTCGAGGCTTGCAAAATCTTCTCAATGATTTCCTTGCGATTGCCACGCGCCCTTTTTACTGCACCCTCAATGACGCGAAAGCGCATTGGCATGGAATACCGAAAACTCAGGTCCTGTAAATCACGGTAAATAATGTTCAAACCTAAGCGGTGTGCAATTGGCGCATAGATTTCGATTGTTTCTGCGGCAACCCGACGACGCTTTTCCATTGGGACAGCATCTAAGGTACGCATATTGTGTGTACGGTCGGCTAGCTTGACTAAGATGACTCGGACATCACGCGCCATCGCCATAAACATTTTGCGAAAGCTCTCTGCTTGGGCTTCAGCATGGCTTTGGAACTCTAATTTATCAAGTTTAGTGAGACCTTCTACGAGTTCGGCAACCTTAGTACCAAACTTTTCAACCAAGTCAGCTTTAGTCGAGCCGGTATCTTCAATCACATCATGCAATAAAGCCGCCATGATCGAGGGCGCATCTAGGCGCCAAGTTGCACATAACTCAGCTACTGCAACTGGATGGGTAATGTAAGGCTCACCACTGTGACGGTATTGTCCTAAGTGAGCGGTATCTGCAAACTGAAATGCTTTTTTGACTAGCGCTACTTCATCAGGCTTCAGATAAGTAAGCTTCGAGAGTAAGTTCTCGGTTGAAACAACTTGATGTTTTAAGGGAGTAATAGGCGCAGATGTTGGCCCAAATAGATGGCGACTAGATTGCGCTAGCAATGTTGCCAGAACTGATTTATTACCGCCGTCTTGATTGGTTTGCCTTAATGTATCTGAAGAGATATTCAACAGATCAGCTTGGGATGCTCCAAGCGAAGTCTCTCTAGGCGAGACCCCTCCTGCTAATTCCGATGTTTTGACTGGTCCAAAAGGGAGCTCCACACCGGAACTCCTAAATTACAAAGGTACTTTGGTCAGCATGTCACGGTCAGTCACACCAGCAGCAACTTCGCGTAAGGCAACTACTGTTGCTTTATCTCTGGACTCAACACGTGGAGAGTGACCTTGAACCAGTTGTCGCGCGCGATAAGTCGCAGCCAAAACCAGTTCAAAACGATTTGGGATAGTTTTAAGACAATCTTCTACAGTAATACGGGCCATCCTGAACTCACTTAAATTTAGCTTCAATACCCATAGGATAACTGATTAGACCCCGAGACGCTTCAAAAGGGCTGGATTTCTGGCCATGCTGGGCCCAGAACGCAGGCGACTGGAGGCCAAAATATGTTTTAGATCCATTAGGGCCTGCTCAAAGGAGTCATTGACCACAATGAAGTCAGCCTCATGGGCATGCTGCAATTCAACATGGGCAGCTGCCAAACGCCTCTGAATAGTAGCTTCATCATCCTGCCCGCGTTTACGCAAGCGTTCTTCTAAAGCCGCAATCGAGGGTGGAAAAATGAAGATCCACTGAACTGATGGAATCAATTGACGAATCTGTTGTGCGCCTTGCCAGTCGATCTCAAGCATGACATCACTGCCCGCTTCCATTTGAGATTCGATCCAAGGTTTAGATGTGCCATAAAAATGGCCATGCACTTCCGCCCACTCTAAAAAGAGGTTTTGATCTCTCTCGCGGATAAATTCTTCTTTTGATACGAAACGATAATTTTTGCCATCCACTTCTCCTGGTCTTGGAGCGCGCGTAGTAGTTGATAGAGATAGTTTCAATCCCGGGTCATCTTTTAATAAAGCGTCCACTAAAGAAGATTTGCCTGCGCCAGATGGGGCAACAATCATCAGCATGCTGCCTTGATATGAAGGGTTCTGGTTTAGATTGGTCATAAAGTAATTGTACGGATTACTCTAGGTTTTGCACTTGTTCGCGCATTTGCTCAATCAAGAGCTTGAGCTCTAGAGCAGCCTGAGTACATTCTTCAGAAACTGACTTTGAACTTAAGGTATTTGCTTCACGATTAAGTTCTTGCATCAAGAAATCTAAGCGCTTACCGACGGGTCCTTTGCCTGCTAGAGCAGTATCTACCGCTTGCAGGTGGGTCTTGAGACGGGCAAATTCTTCAGCAACATCAATCCGTACTGCATAGAGAACAACTTCTTGACGAATACGCTCCATCAACTCAGTACCAGATCCATTTGAACTCTTTCCTTGCTCTTGGGCTGCTAAAGCTTCTGCCAAACGTTCGGTGAGCTTTTCTTGATATTGCGCTACATATTGAGGAACTTTAGGTTCGATCACTTTTACAATCTCACGCATCTTGGTGGTGATATTGATGAGAACATTAACCAAGGCTTTGCCCTCAGCATTGCGACTATCCATTAAGACAGTTAAGGCTGCTTTGCCAGCTTCAATCGTAGCCGCAATCCAGCCATCTTCCTCACCACGGGGCTCGGATACCACTCCGGGCCAACGTAATACATCAGCAACACTTAACTCTCTCGCATTAGCAAAAGTTTCCTGGGCCTGAGCTTGAAGAGCCTTGAGCGCCTCTAAGCGATCTTGATTGAGAGCGCCCAGAGCCTGTGGATTCGCTTTAGCCGCCCCACCACTGCT